>JAFZVW010000061.1 GCA_017617635.1 Bacteroidaceae bacterium
GATTCACATCAGCGACCTGAGCTGGACCAAGAAGATCAAGCACCCGTCTGAGTTTACAAAGGTAGGTGAGCAGATCGAGGTTTGTGTTCTGGAAATCGACAAGACCAACCGTCGTCTCTCTCTGGGTCACAAGCAGCTGGAGGAGAACCCCTGGGACGTATTCGAGACAGTATTCACTCAGGACAGCATCCACGAGGGTACTATCATCGAGCTCCTGGACAAGGGTGCAGTTATCCAGCTCGAGTATGGAGTAGAGGGATTTGCTACTCCAAAGCACCTTGTAAAGGAGGACGGCACACAGGCCAAGCTGAACGAGAAGCTCCAGTTCAAGGTAATCGAGTTCAACAAGGAGAGCAAGCGCATCATCCTGTCTCACAGCCGCATCTTCGAGGATGCACAGCGTGCTGAGGCCCGTGCCGAGAAGAAGGCAGCAGCTCCACGCAAGGCTGCCCGCAAGGAGGAGGCTCCGGTAATCCAGAACCAGGCAGCCAGCACAACACTGGGTGATCTGGACGCTCTGGCAGAGCTGAAGGCCAAGATGAGCAAGTAATCTGACACTAACCCATTCATATCTGAGGGGATGGCCAATGAAGCCATCCCTTCATTTTTTACAATGGAAAAGTTCTGTGTTCATATCTTAGGTTGCGGAAGTGCAAAGCCCACATTGCGGCATTTGCCTACGGCTCAGATCGTAGAGCTGCACGGCAAGTACTATATGATTGACTGTGGCGAGGGCGTGCAGGTAACTATGCAGCGTCTGGGGCTGCCTATGCACAGGATAGGCCATATCTTCATCAGCCACAACCACGGCGACCATATCTTCGGGCTTCCGGGCCTGATAGGCACTATGGGGCTGCTGGGGCGTACGGCACAGCTGCACATTCACGGTCCCGAGGACATCAGGCCGTTCCTGGACACCATACTTACACACTACTGCAACGGTATGGATTACGAGGTAGTTTTCCATCCGATACACACGCGCGAACATAATATAATATTCAGCGACCGCAGCGTAAGCGTGTACTCGCTGCCGCTTGAACACCGCGTGCCCTGTACGGGATTCCTGCTCCGTGAGGCACAGTCCCTGCCACATATCCGCAGGGAAATGATAGAGGCGTACGACATACCTGTATCGCAAATAAACAACATCAAGGCCGGTGCCTCGTGGACAACCGAAGACGGCAAGGTGCTGACCAGTGAAATGCTTACCACGCCTGCAGCGCCTGCACGTTCGTACGCCTATTGCTCAGACACAACATACGTACCGCAACTGGCTGAGCTTATCGACGGGGTTAACCTGCTGTATCACGAGGCAACATACGGTGACGACTGTGCCGGACGCGCAAGGACAACCTTGCACAGTACCGCAGCACAGGCAGCAACCATCGCCAGGGATGCACACGCGGGTCAGTTGGTGATAGGACATTTCTCGGCACGTATCAAGGACGAAAAACCGCTGTTGGAGGAGGCGAAAAACATTTTCCCGAACACAATATTGGCCCGCGAAGGACTCAATATTGACATTTTTTGAAAAAAAAGTTTGTCCATATAAAATAAAATTCCTACTTTTGCGTTGTCAAAAGCGCAATTCGATGAAGAAGATCTGGATTTTAGCACTGGCAACATTGATACTGGGAGTTCCCGTGTCTGCCGTTGAGCAGCCCGAGGAAATCGAGACGGAGATGTCTGCCGTGACGCTGACTTTCCAGAACGGACGTATACATGTAACCAATGCCGAGGGCCAGTGCCTGCAGGTTTTCAACCTGACCGGTGTGCGCGTTGCAAACATCCGCATCGACAGCAATGACAAGCAGATTTCGCTCAACATCCCGCGCGGTTGCTATATCATGAAGGTTGGCAAGGTTGTAAGAAAGATTACAATCCGATAGTCGGGACGAGGGAATACGGAATTTATATGATTGAGACGCTGCGAGGCGTCTTTTTTTGTTACGGCGATTAAACCTTATCTGCTTACGGCAGTCATAATAATGATGTACATCGAGGAAAAACTCATACAGCAGCTGCGCAACCCCGCAACACGCGAGCAGGCTTTCACGCTTCTGGTTTCGGAATACCAGGAGCAGCTGTATTGGCAGATACGCCGTATGGTCACCTCGCATCAGGATGCCGACGATGTACTGCAGAATGTATTCATTAAAGCCTGGCAGGGGCTTGACAGTTTCCGTGCAGAATCCAGGCTGTCGACATGGCTGTTCCGCATTGCATATAACGAGACACTCAACTTCCTGCAGTACAACTCGCGCAACAGCATAAGCCTGTCCATATGTGAGAGCGACGACGAGGGCAATATGAAAATTGACCTGGAAAGCGACCCGTACTTTGACGGTGACAAGGCTGAACGCCAGCTGCAGGAGGCAATAGCACAGCTGCCGCCCAAACAGCGTCAGGTATTCAACATGAAGTATTTTCAGGAGATGAAATACGAGGATATGAGCGACATCCTGGGAACCAGCATCGGGGCCCTGAAGGCATCCTATCATCATGCCGTGCAGAAAGTCACGTCATTCTTTGAGAACAACGATTAAACCTTTGACACAAAACTGAGTCCAAAAGACAAAACATACATTATGACAGAGGAACAGAAACTTAGGAAGATTGCACCGGCAGGTAATCCGTTCAGGGTACCCGAGGGGTATTTCGAGACTCTCACCCAGCGCACAATGGACAACATCCGCAGGCAGGAGAGGCGTCAACGGCGCACCGTATGGTTCCGATGGAGTGCAGCTGCTGCAGTAGCCGGAATCATTGCCACAGCGGGATTCTTCGCCCTTGAGAGCAACACGCAGGAAATGCAGTTTGCAGAAAACGAGAGTATTGTCACCAGCGAGGAACTGGAATATGCCATGATTGACAACAAGGACATCGAGTACTATCTGACAGAGGCCGGTGACTGAACAATAACAGGAATCAAATACGAAAAGTTATGAAAAATACAATTATTGCAATACTGATTTGCATTACAGCATTGCCGGTTATGGCACAGCATCAGGGCAGACAGGGCGAGGGACGTCGCATGAATCCTGAGGAATTCACGAACCGCATGGAGCAGTTTATCACACAGAAGGCTGACCTGACCACAGAGGAGGCAAAGGCTTTTGTTCCCATCTACAGCGAGTTCAAGGACAAGCAGCGCGAGATACAGCGCAAAATCATGAAGCTAAAGCAGATTCCTGCCGACAACACATCAGCGGATTTCGAGAAGACCGTTATGGAAATCGCCTCGCTGGACAAAGAGGCCGCAGCACTGGAAACCGTTTACTACAAGCGGCTGTGCAAGGCAGTTCCGGCACGCAAGGTTTACCGTGTGATAATCGCCGTTGACAATTTCCACCGCCAGATGCTAAAGGATTTCAACAGCAAGGGCCAGCGCAGCCGTGGTCCAAAAACAAATCCGGCAAGCAAAGAATAAGGTATAGAATATCAGTTAGTTCGTAGGTTAAGGTTATAAGATTGGATTAAGGGAGTCCTGATACGTTCAGGATTCCCTCTTTTTTGCCTCGTCCCAAAGGACATCCATCTCAGCCAGCGTCATATCCTTAAGCTCCCTGCCCTGCTCCTTCGCCTTTTGCTCGACATAACCGAAACGCCTGATAAACTTGCGGTTCGTATACTCCAGGGCATTGTCGGGGTTTATATGGTACAGGCGCGATGCATTTATCAGGGAGAACAGGAAATCACCGAACTCCCTTGTCGAGCGTTCCTTGTCACCGGACTCCAGCTCGGCCTTCAGTTCATCCACCTCCTCGTGCACCTTGTTCCACACATCCTTGCGGTCTTCCCAGTCAAAACCGACATTGCGGGCCTTGTCCTGGATGCGGTATGCCTTGATCAGCGAAGGCAGGGCATCGGGTACACCACTCAGCACAGTCTTGTTTCCGTCCTTCTCCCTCTGCTTGAGTTTTTCCCAGTTCTTGCAGACCTCAGCAGCACTGAGCGCAACCTGGTCGCCATACACATGGGGATGGCGGAATATCAGCTTGTCACAAAGCCTGTTGCATACATCAGCAATATCAAACTCGCCCTTCTCGCTGCCTATCCTGGCATAGAAGACTATATGCAGGAGCACGTCTCCAAGCTCCTTGCATATCTCCTGGTTATCGTCCTTTATCAGGGCATCACAAAGCTCGAAACACTCCTCGATGGTATTCGGACGCAACGACTCGTTGGTCTGCTTTGCATCCCAGGGACATTTCTCGCGAAGCTCGTCCATCACATCCAACAGACGGCCAAAAGCCTTCAGCTTTTCTTCTCTTGTACTCATAAACATTGCAAAGTTAAGGATAAATTACCGAATAAGGCTGATGAAACAGGAGTCTGAAAACAATAATTATAGTTTTTTTTGTATTTTTGTAACCAAATTGTATAATTTAAAACAACATATTCCATGGAATTGGCAACAAAGTACAACCCCTCGGAAGTAGAGGGCAAATGGTATCAGTACTGGCTGGACAACAAGTTCTTTGCCAGCAAGCCTGACGGCCGTGAGCCATACACCATCGTTATCCCGCCACCAAATGTGACAGGTGTATTGCACATGGGTCACATGCTGAACAATACCATCCAGGACATACTCATCCGCAAGGCACGTCTGGACGGCAAGAATGCATGCTGGGTTCCGGGCACCGACCATGCATCGATTGCAACCGAGGCAAAGGTTGTAAACCGCCTGGCTGAGCAAGGCATCAAGAAGCTGGACCTCACACGCGAGGAGTTCCTGAAGCATGCCTGGGACTGGACACACGAGCACGGAGGCATCATTCTCAAGCAGCTGCGTCGTCTGGGTGCCAGCTGTGACTGGGACCGTACAAGCTTCACTATGGACCAGGTACGCAGCGAAAGCGTGCTGCGCGTATTCTGTGACCTGTACGACAAGGGTCTGATATACCGTGGCCTGCGTATGGTAAACTGGGACCCCAAGGCACAGACGGCCCTCTCCAACATCGAGGTTATATACCGCGAGGAGAAGAGCAAGCTGTACCACCTGAAATACTACGTGGCTGATCCGGAAAATCTGGAAATTCCGGAAAATACAGACAACATCATCCACAAGGATGAACGCGGCTACTATGCCGTAGTCGCCACTACACGTCCCGAGACCATCATGGGCGATACCGCAATGTGCATCAACCCCAAAGACCCCAAGAACCAGTGGCTCAAGGGGCACAAGGTCATAGTACCGCTGGTTGGGCGCGTCATTCCCGTAATCGAGGACCGATATGTGGACATCGAGTTCGGTACCGGCTGTCTGAAGGTTACTCCCGCACATGATGTCAACGACTACAACCTGGGCAAGACACACAACCTGGAGACGATAGACATCTTCAACCCCGACGGCACTATCAGCCAGGCTGCAGGCATGTATGTCGGTATGGACCGCACGGATGTCCGCAGACAGATTGCCGTTGACCTGCAGGAAGCCGGTCTCATGGACCATATCGAGGACTATGAGAACAAGGTAGGCTACAGCGAGCGCAATCCCGACGTTGCCGTCGAGCCGCGCCTGTGCATGCAGTGGTACCTGAGCATGAAGCACTTTGCAGAAATCGCCCTGCCACCGGTACTGGAGGGCAAGATCAAGTTCCATCCGCAAAAGTATGTTACCACATACCGCAACTGGCTTGAGAACATCGACGACTGGTGCATCAGCCGCCAGTTGTGGTGGGGACACCGCATTCCTGCATATTATATAGAAACCAAGCCCCTCTCTGACTCCCCCGAGGGGGAGGAAGAGCGTTTCGTAGTGGCGCTTACAGAAGAAGAAGCATACAAGAAGGCTTTGGAAAAATACCCTGACCTAAAGGCACTCCCCTCGGGGAGCGGTGAAGGGGGCTGGACCCTGCGCCACGACGAGGATGCCCTGGACACATGGTTCTCCTCATGGCTGTGGCCGATATCGCTGTTCGACGGCATCAACAATCCAGGCAACGAGGAGATTAAGTACTACTACCCCACTGCAGATCTGGTAACCGGTCCCGATATCATCTTCTTCTGGGTGGCACGCATGATTATGGCAGGTGAGGAATATCTGGGCGACGTACCTTTCCGCAACGTCTACTTTACCGGTATCGTACGCGACAGCCTTGGCCGCAAGATGAGCAAGCAGCTGGGCAACAGCCCCGACCCGATAGGTCTGATTGACAAATACGGAGCAGACGGTGTACGCATGGGCATGCTTTTGGCAGCACCTGCAGGCAACGACATACTGTTCGACGAGGCATTGTGCGAACAGGGCCGCAACTTCTGCAACAAGATGTGGAATGCCTTCCGCCTTATCAAGGGATGGGAAAGCGCAGACATACAGCAGCCGTCGCTCAACAGTCATGCCATCGCATGGATGCAGGCCAGGATACGCACCGACGTGGCAGAAATCAACGACCTGTACGGCAAGTACCGTCTGAACGAGGCACTAATGGCAGTCTTCAAGCTGTTCACCGACGAGTTCAGCGGATGGTATCTGGAGATGATAAAGCCCGAATACGACCGCGACAGGAACTGTCCCAAACCGCTGGACAAGGCCACGCTGGATGCAACACTCGACATCTTCGGGCAGCTCATGCAGGTCATCCATCCGTTCATGCCGTTTATCACCGAGGAGCTCTACCAGCATATTACGGAACGCAAGGAAGGTGAAAGCATCATGATCAGCACACTGAAGCTGGATGCTCCCAGCGAGCTGGATGCCAAGCTCATTGCAATATACGAGGAGGGCAAGCAGGTCATCTCGGGTGTACGTGCAGTACGTCAGCAGAAGAACATCTCACCACGCGAGCCGCTCGTATTGGAAGCACCGCAGATTGCCGACGGCGTTGCAGTATTGCTCAGCGACACTGTCATCAAGATGGCAGGACTGAGTGAAATCAAGCTAGTTGACAGGAAGAGCGAAGGCACACAGTCATTCCTGGTAGGTACCGACGAGTATGCAGTACCTCTGGGCTCGCTTATCGACACCGATGCTGAGATACGCAAGGCTGAAGCAGAGATACAGCGCCTGCAAGGCTTCAAGACGGGTATTGAGAAGAAACTCGGTAACGAACGCTTCGTACAGAATGCACCTGCACAGGTTGTCGAACTCGAGCGCAAGAAACTGTCCGATGCCGAGAGCAAGATAGCAGCCCTGCAGGAAACCATAAAGTCCCTGAAAGGATAAAAACAACTAATACATAACACACTAAAAACTGAAATTATGAGTTCATTCTTGAAACAAGTACTTGCTACCGTAGTAGGTCTGATTTTGGTCGGTATAATTTTCACAATAATCTCCATCATCACACTTGCCGGTATGATTGCAAGCAATGGAGCCAGCACCAGTATTGACGAGAATTCGGTTCTGCGCATCAAGCTGCAGGGCACTATCGAGGAACGCGCCGGCGAGGAAAATCCTCTGGCCATGCTTACCGGCGACGAGGTTACGACAATAGGTCTTGACCAGGCTATGGAAGCCATCAGCAAGGCCGCAAAAAACGACAACATCCAAGGCATCTATCTTGAGGGCGGTGTCCTGGCAGCAACACCTGCCATGATGGAGGAACTGCGCCATGCCCTGCTCGAATTCAAGAAGAGCGGCAAGTGGATAATGGCCTATGGCGATACATATACCAAGGGCGCATACTATCTGTGCTCTACGGCAGACACCATCATGCTCAACCCCATAGGCATGCTGGATTGGAGCGGTATGGCAAGCGAGCCGATATTCTTCAAGGAGACATTGGAGAAAATAGGTGTACGCATGCAGGTCTTCAAGGTAGGCACATTCAAGAGTGCCGTAGAGCCGTTCACACAGACACAGATGAGCGAGCCCAACCGCCTGCAGGTAACCAGCTATCTGGGCAGTATATGGAACACCATGCTCCAGGACGTTGCCGCCTCACGCAAATTCAAGGTAGAGCAGCTCAACAGCATGGCAGACACCATGACTGTATTCACCGACCCTGCAGACGCACTGAAGGCCGGTATGGTCGACAAGCTCTGCTACATCAGCGATGTACGCAACGTGCTTCGCAACAAGCTGAAGCTGGACGAGGATGACGACATCAACTTCGTAAGCATCCAGGACGTTGCCAAGAGCGAGACACTGGCCGAGAAGGAGGATAACGAGATTGCTGTTTACTATGCATACGGAGACATCGTGGACATCGCTTCGTCCAACATGCAGCAGGAACACCAGATTGTAGGCAAGACAGTAGTCAGCGACCTGAAGGAACTACGCGAGGACGATGACGTCAAGGCTGTAGTCCTGCGTGTCAATTCAGGCGGCGGCAGCGCATACGCCAGCGAACAGATCTGGCACGAGCTGACACTCCTGGCAGAGAAGAAACCCGTTGTCGTTTCCATGGGCGGCATGGCTGCCAGCGGCGGCTATTACATCAGCTGCGGAGCAAACAAGATATTTGCCGAGAAGTCCACACTGACCGGCAGTATAGGCATCTTCGGAATGATTCCCGATGCCAGCGAGCTTCTCACCGACAAGCTGGGTCTTCATTTCGACTGTGTCAAGACAAACCAGCTGAGTGACATGGGTGCGACCGGCCGGCCGTTCAACGAACAGGAAAGCGCACTTATCCAGGCTCATGTCGAGAAAGGCTACCGTCTGTTCCTCTCACGCGTTGCCCTTGGCCGCAAGATGAAGACAGCCCAGGTCGACAGTATAGGACAGGGACGTGTATGGACCGGTGAACAGGCTGTCAAGATCGGTCTCGTTGACAAGATCGGCGACCTGAACGACGCCATCAAGGCTGCAGCCAAGCTTGCAAAGACCGGGAAATACAGCGTAGGCCGCTATCCGGCTACAGAGAGCTGGTTCGAGGCTATGTTCAACGACCACAAGTCATCTTACCTGGAGAGCCGCATGAAAGACATGCTCGGTACCAACTACGATGCCCTGCGCCTGCTGCGCACACTGCAGGGACAGTCAGCCATCCAGGCAAGGATTCCATTTGATCCCAACATCCGTTAGTCATCCGTATGACCAAGTACAAATTATACAGACTAATACGGCAGAACGACAGCCTGCACGACAAGCGGCATCCCATGTTCCAGAAGAATCTGTTCATGAAGATTCTCGTCTGGTTCATGTTCGCCTACTATGCCGCCATCCTGCTGCTTATGGGCATTACCCTGCCCATAGGCTTCAGCGGCATGTACAACGGCGTTGCAGCATTCCACGTACTGGACGGCTTTGCCCTGACGCTGCTCGTGTGTGACTTCTGGTGCAGGTTCGCATTGCAGGAAACACCAGCACATCAGGTCAAGCCATACAGGCTGCTGCCCATACGACGCAATTTTCTGCTCAACGTCTACCTGATACGGGCAGCACTCAGCTGGGGCAACCTGTTCTGGGGTTTCATGCTCGTTCCGTTCGGGCTCCTCACCATTCCGCATCTGCTGGGATGGTCCGCACTGGCAGGATGGTGGCTGGGATGGTGGCTGCTGATTGTAGCCAACAGCTTCCTGTATCTGCTCACACGCACCATGTGCATGAAGAACATAGCATGGTCGCTCGTTCCCCTTGCCGTCCACATACTGCTCCTGTCGTTCCTGGTACTGGAACCTGAGACATGGGCCTTCTGGGAACCAATGACACACTGGAAGCATGACATAGACATGTTCAGTACCGTCATGATGTACGACTTTGCACGCTGGCACGCATGGCCCTATCTTACGCTCATCGCGATAATAGCGGCACTGTACTGCATCAATTTCCGCATTCAGGGACGCATGCTCTACCACGAGGTAGGCAAGCAGGAGAACGTCAAGGTCAGCAGCACCACATCCATCAACTGGCTCAACCGCTACGGAGCACTGGGCGAATACCTCAAGATGGAGATCAAGCTGCGCCTGCGCAACCGCCAGGTCAGGATGCAGTTCTTCGTAGGACTGGGAGCCATGCTGTTGCTCAGCCTGCTGCTCGACTTCAGCAGCGTGTACGACAACCAGTTCATGACATCATTTATCTGCCTGTATGACTACATCGTACTGGGAATGAGGACACTCATCACCATCCTGTGCTTCGAGGGCAACTACATGGACGGACTCATGTCGCGCCGCGAGAGCATCTACGAGCTGTTGCGTGCCAAGTACTACTTCAACGTTCTGCTCCTGCTCGTACCCATAATACTGCTTATACCTTCGATCGTCATCGGAAAGATAGGCATCTGGATGAATCTCGGTTACCTGCTGTTCACAGCCGGAGCCCTCTACCCCATGATATTCCAGCTGGCAGTTTACAACTGCAACACCCTGCCGCTGAACCAGAAACTGACAGGCAAGCAAGGCAATACCGTACAGAACGTCGTAAGCTTCCTTGTCCTGTTCCTGCCCATAGGATTCGAGAAGCTCATGATTATGCTCGTCGGAGACCCCTGGGGCTATGTCGTACTGATGATTATCGGTATTGCAGGCATAGCAACACACCAGATGTGGCTGCGCAACATATACCGGCGCTTCATCGCACGACGCTATCACAACATGGAAGGCTTCCGCCTGACAAAGAATACCTAATATTTTGAAATACAGCAATGATACAGATTAATAATATCCGCAAGACATTCGGTCCCAAGACCGCTGTCGACATTGACAATTTCACGATACCACAGGGACAGATGCTGGGGCTTGTCGGTAACAACGGTGCAGGCAAGAGCACGCTGTTCCGCCTTCTGCTGGACCTTATCGAACCCGACAAGGACGAAACTGTACTCAAGGCCGGAACCCCCAGGATTACCAACTGCGGTGTGGAGGTAAACGCTACCGAGGAATGGAAGGACTGGACAGGAGCATTCCTGGACGAGAGCTTCCTGATAGACTACCTTACCCCCGACGAATACCTGCACTTCGTATCACAGATAAGCAATATCGAGCCAGAGGGCGAGAAACGTCTGATCGAGGAAAGCAGCCACTTCCTTTCTGGCGAAATCCTGGGGCAGAAGAAACTTATCCGCAACCTCTCAGCCGGTCAGAAACAAAAGCTGGGCATACTCGCCGCAATGGCATCACAACCCAGGATACTGATACTGGACGAGCCGTTCAACTTCCTGGACCCCACCAGCCAGAATGCGCTCAAGACCCTGCTTACCGACTATAACCGCAAGACAGGAGCGACCATCCTGATTTCCAGCCACAACCTGCAGCACACCATAGAGATATGCCCGCGCATTGCCCTGATGGAAGACGGAAAAATCATCCGCGACATCGACAATAACGAAGGCTCCGCCCTACAGGAACTGGAAGAATACTTCGCGTAAGAAAGCCCATACCAACACCATCACCACAACCCCAGCCTTCACCCCTCAAGGCTGGGGCTTTTTTCAATTATCAAAAAATGATTATCATAAAATGATAATTTATCTCTGAGGGGGTCACCTTTTTTCTCCACGGAGGAAATATTTTTTGAGCGAAGAGTAAAAAGTTTTTAGAGCGAAGAGGAATTATTCACGCAAAGAAACAGGAATAGTATACCTATTGTAATAAGAATAGTATACTTATCGTAATAGGAATAGTATACCTAACGCAATAGGAATAGTAATTCTGCTTTTTTATCTTTTATAAAAGACAAAAGTGCCAAAAACCTCGTTTTTATCTTTTATAATTGACGTTTTTTCCATAAAGCAAACCCCGAAAGCTTTTTTCTAACTTCCGGGGTTCACTTTAAGATGCGGGATTTACAGTTTCGCTACTGTCTTATTATCTTCCGACCGTTCTGGATATAGATACCTGGACGGTTAGTGTCACTCACCTTACGACCGGAGAGGTCGTAGGTTCCACTACTGCTGTCAGTCTTAGAAACATTATATAAAATATCGCTGATTCCAGTAACATGACCAGGCTCCAGAACCGTAGCAACATGATTTTGGACACGCACACAAGGCAAAACCCATCCGTATGGCAGAGTTATCTCTTTCCATTTTTTTGTACGACCTGTCGAGGTCGTATATACTGAGTAAAACTCATACTCATCGTCATCCATGTTCTCACACGACAAAGTATAGGTGAAATCATTGCCGTACATCACTTTCAGAGTGCCTACGCTGCCAATTTCCATAGTGGACTTGGTTCCCGTCGATTTTCTCTTGAACTGTACACCCAATGACAGGTTTGTAATATTGCAGACACCAGTATTGTGGAATCCCATATTCAATCCTATCTTACCGGTATCAGTCGGATCTACAGTAGCTGTCAGTCCATCAGGCGAAGACAATGTAACAGTGCATGAGGCAGTTCCGGCATCGGGCTGTATTCCCAATATCATCATCTGGTCCTGATCATAAGCATCACCGGCAGCACCACCGC
>JAFZVW010000062.1 GCA_017617635.1 Bacteroidaceae bacterium
ATGATGACAGAAACGCCATGGTAGTTGATCTCTTCGCGGATGATGCGGGTAATTTCGGGCATATTCTTGGGTAGGGGAACTACCACATGCAGATGCTCTGGCTCTACACCAAGACCCAGGCAGATGGCCTCGAACTTGTTGGTACCGGCACTGTCCTGACCGCCAGTCATGGCGGTGGTGAGGTTGTCGGAGATGATAACGGTGATGTTGGCTTTCTCGTTGACAGCGTCCAAGAGGCCAGTCATACCGCTGTGGGTGAAGGTGGAGTCGCCAATGATGGCAACGGCTGGCCACTGACCTGCATCGGAGGCTCCCTTGGCCATTGTGATGCTGGCTCCCATATCCACGCAGGAATGGATAGCACGGTAAGGGGGCAGGAAGCCGAGTGTGTAGCAACCGATGTCACCGAAGACACGGGGATTCTCGTACTCTTTCAGCACTTCGTTCAATGCAGTATATACATCGCGGTGACCGCAACCCTGACACAATTCTGGGGGACGAGCGACAACCAAAGGACTCACCCCCGACCCCTCTCTTGTAGCGAGGGGAGTATTTACCCCAACTTTGGAGAGCGCAGCGGCCACGCAATCGGGAGTTAATTCACCGGTACGGGGAAGTTCGCCGGTGAGACGACCCAGGATATTCCGGCTCTCGAAGACACCACGGACCTGCTCCTCGATGAAAGGCTGACCCTCTTCTACAACCATTACCTTCTCGCAGCTGTCCAACAGCTGACGTACCAGGCGCTTGGGCAAGGGGTATTGGGAAATCTTCAAAACAGGAAGCCCCTTCCCGGCCTCCCCGAGGGGAGGAGTATTAAGCGTTTCCTTAACATAATTGTATGCAATACCACTGGCGATAATTCCCAATGGGCACTTCCCCTCCCCTCGTGGAGGTAGGGAGGGGGCCAGGTTGAACTTTGATTTTGCGGCATCTTCCTCCAGTTGTGCCTGCTGAGCGGTAACCTTGTCGTTACGCTTACGGGCATTGGCTGGGAGCAGCACCCAGTTGGCAGAAACGGCATTGTAGTTCATCTCGTTCTGCTGACGCGGAACGTCAGCACACTCGACCACAGCACGGGAGTGTGCCATACGGGTGGTAACGCGCATCAGAACGGGCAGGCACTGCTGCTCGGAATAATCGAAGGCAGCCTCCATCATATCGTAGGCTTCCTGCTGGTTCGATGGCTCGAATGTGGGAATCAGGGCAAACTTACCGTAGAAACGGCTGTCCTGTTCATCCTGAGAGGAGTGCATGGACGGGTCGTCGGCAACGAGTACCACAACGCCGCCGTTAACACCCGTCATACCGCTGTTGACGAATGGGTCGGCACAAACGTTCAAACCTACGTGCTTCATGCAAACCATGGCACGCTTGCCCATGAAGGACATACCCAGTGCGGCCTCCATGGCTGTCTTCTCGTTGGTACACCAGCGGCTGTGAACATTGCGTTCCCTTGCCAGTCGGTTACCTTGTATGAATTCTGTAATTTCCGTAGATGGGGTACCGGGATAAGCGTATACGCCGGAAAGTCCGGCATGCAGCGCACCCAGTGCAATGGCCTCATCGCCTAAAAGAAGTTTTTTCATATATCTGAGTTTTCTGAAAATATTCCAATCAGGCGACAAAGGTACTATTTTTCTTGAAAATGTATGCTTTTTGGAAGTTAAAAGTGTAGAAACGTGTTATTTTACTTTGCTTTCCCCAACCCATTCAAGGAACCTGGTCATTGCGGTCCGGGTTGCGGTCCGGGTGTTTTCCTCGCGTGTGGAGTGGGGGAGACATAGCTCGAAGGCGCAGGTATCTGTAGGGCTTGCAAATCCGATGCAGACGGTTCCTGAGGGAACACGGTCATTTCCTTCGCCGGTATATCCCGTTGTGGCTATTGCGTAGTGTGTGTTGAATCTCCTGCGACAGGCATCGGCCATGCGGAGGACTACTTCCTGGCTGACAACATCGTGTTTTTCAATCATTTGAGGTGTTACGTCCAGGTATTGCTTCTTTATCCGGTTCTGGTATGCTATGATACCTCCCTGATAATATGCGGACGAACCGTCGACACTGGTTATCGTAGCTCCTATCCGGCCGCTTGTACAGCTCTCGGCAGTACTGATTGTTGCATTGTTCTGTTGCATGAATAGCTTTAGCCTGAGCGCAAGCCTGATATCAAATTTGTCGGCAGTCATGTTGTTTTTGTGTTGTTATATGAAACAAAAGTAATAAATATTATCGGTATAGGCATTATTAGTGAAACTATTATTTGGGTGTGTTAATGATTTTGTATATTTTTGCACGCGAAGATTTGATTTGGAAATGAAAATGAATATCAAAAAGTTTTTGTTGTTTGTTGCATCCATGCTGGCAGGCTATGGGGCATATGCGGACGATGTTTTGTCGCTGGACAGTTGTCGTGCGCTTGCCTTGCGTAACAACAAGGAGCTGAAGATGGCCGGAGAGAAAATCAATATGGCTCACTGGAACCGGAAATCAGCGGCAACAAACTATCTTCCCAAGGTTGATGCCATGGGTAGTTACATGTACACGAGTCGCGAAATATCGCTGCTGAGCAATGAACAGAAGGCGACGTTTAACGGTCTCGGTGCCATTACTGCGAGTGCAATTGAGCAGATGCAGCCTGTAGTGATACAGACATTGCAGCCTATAATTCAGAACCTGAGTCCTGAGGTGCAGGCAAAGATACTGGCTGGCATTCAGGGTATGGGACAGAAGCTGGCAGCAGGTGCAGGACAGTTGGGGCATGCTGTTACCGAGGCTTTCCATACTGATACGCGTAATGCCGGTGTGCTGAGTGCGATGCTGACACAGCCATTGTACATGGGCGGCAAGATACGCGCCTATCACAAGATAACGAAGTATCAGGAGGAGCTTGCCAGGAACGGCTATGACCTGGAGCAGCAGAATGTTATCGTTGCCGTAGATGAGACTTATTGGAAGATTATCCAGCTGACGAGCAAGCGTAAGTTGGCGCAGAGCTATCTGGAGCTGGTGCAGAAGCTGGAAAGCGACGTTGATCAGATGGTCAAGGAAGGCTTGGCTACGAAGGCTGACGCTCTGAGCGTGAAAGTGAAGGTTAATGAGGCTGAGGTGTCTATCATTCAGGCAGACAATGGTATTTCGCTGCTGAAGATGCTGATGGCGCAGCAGTGCGGGCTTGAGGATTTTGACTTTATCTTGGCTGACGAGAACCGTTCGGATTTCAGTTTGAAGAACAAGACGGTTGCTGATGAAGATATTGCAGTCGCTCAGCGTACTGAACTGAAACAGCTGGCGCTGGCAAGTGACATTTATGACCAGAAGGTGAAGATCGTGCGTAGTGAGTTTTTGCCAAAGGTTGTCCTGACGGGCGGCTATGTGGCTACGAATCCTTCGCTGTTTAATGGTTTCAAGAAAGAGTTTGAGGGAGTTTGGGCTGTAGGTGTTGCCGTAAATGTTCCTATTCTGACTTGGGGAGACCGTTTTTACAAGGTGCGTGCTGCAAAGGCAGAGGCTAACATCCAGCGTCTGCGTATGGACGAGGTAAGTGAAAAGATACGATTGCAGGTGAAGCAGTCACAGCAGCGTCTGGAAGAGGCGGAGCATCGCCTGGAGGTGGCTGACAAGAGTCGTGCTGTAGCGGATGAGAACCTGCGCTATGCCAACTATGGCATGAAGGAGGGTGTGATGCCGTTGAGTAATGTGTTGGCTGCACAAACGGCCTGGCTGAGTGCCCATGATACGTATCTGTCCTCGCAGATTGACCTGTTGCTGGCTGATTTGTATCTGCGCAGGAATATGGGAGCAATAGATTAAGGAAATAACGGAATAAAGTAAGATATTATGTCAAAGAATTCAAAATCAACATCTATTATAGTTGTTACATCGTTGTTGCTGATTGTGCTGGTTGCTGTCATTGCCGTGGGTTTCCTCTTGCCTAAGAATGAGGAATTAATCCAGGGTGAGGCGGAAACGAGTGAGTATCGCGTTAGCTCGAAGGTGCCTTCGCGTGTCTTGGAACTGCGTGTGGAAGAAGGCCAGATGGTAAGGAAGGGGGATACGCTGGCCATAATGGAGGCTCCAGAGGTTGAGGCTAAACTGACACAGGCAACTGCTGCCCGCAGTATGGCTGAGGCTGTAGAGGCCAAGGCTCAGAACGGTGCACGTCGTCAGGAGATTCAGGGTGCATACGAACTGTATCAGAAGGCTAAGGCGGGCTTGGAGATTGCCGAGAAGACGTATCAGCGTGTTGAGCGTCTGTTTGAGAATGGTGTCTTGCCTGAACAGAAGCGTGACGAGGCAAAGGCTCAGTACGATGCTGCAAAGGCAACAGTCGTTGCTGCAGAAAGTCAGTATGAGATGGCTAAAGAGGGTGCTCGTGTTGAGGATAAGGCTGCCGCAGTTGCACAGGTAAGCCGTGCACAGGGTGCTGTTGACGAGGTTAACTGCTATGTTGGTGAAACGGTGTTGACAGCTGCTGAGGACGGTATGGTTACAGAGATCTTCCCTCATGTGGGTGAGTTGGTGGGCAGTGGTGCTCCTATCATGAATGTTGCTATGGTTGACAAGGTTTGGTTTACCTTTAATGTTCGTGAGGATAAGTTGCACAGGTTCAGTAACGGTAAGGAGTTTGATGTGTTTGTGCCTGGTATTGACAAGACGATAAAGGCCAGGGTAACGCGCATCAAGAATGTCGGCAACTTTGCTGCATGGAAGGCAACAAAGGCATTGGACGGTATTGACCTGAAGGTATTCGAGGTGCGTATTACGCCGGTGGACAAGGAAGAGGGTATCGTGTCCGGCATGAGCGGGGTGATAAAGTGAAAAGTGAAGAGTGTTTAGTGGTATGTCGATAGAGAGTGTACTGACAAAGATTTGGCTGATAGCTCATCGTGAGATGCATCTTTTTGCGCGTAGGCCTATGTTTCTGTTCAGTATGATTATTGTGCCTGTTACGAGTATCATTCTGTTTACTACGGTAATGGGTGACGGACTGCCTGTAAATCTGCCTGCCGGATTGGTGGACGAAGATGATTCGTCGATATCGCGTTCCTTGGTGCGGACAATGGATGCTATGGCGGAAACGGAACTGGTGGCAAGGTATCCTTCGTTTTCCGAGGCCCGACATGCTATGCAAAGGGGTGAGATATACGCATTCTTCCATATCCCGAAGGGTACTGCGGCAAAGGCTTTGTCACAGCGTCAGCCGTCTATTGCGTTTTATACGAACGAGGCATTCTTTCTGCCTGGCGCATTGCTGATGAAGGAGATGTACCTGTCGAGCGAAATGATAGGCATGAGCGTGAATCGCAGTACTATGACGGCTAAGGGTAATACCATGAGGCGTGCTATGGTTTCGGTTCAGCCTGTTGCATTGGAAACGCATCCCCTGGGTAATCCGTGGATCAATTATGCCATACTGCTTTGTAATATCATTCTGCCCGGTGTACTGATACTGTGTATATTGCTGAGTACGTCATATACGATAGGCATCGAGTGGAAGATGGAAACTCATCTGGACCTATACCGTATGGGTAGTCAGAATCCTGCCATTATAATGATTGGCAAGCTATTGCCTCAGACATTGCTGTATATGCTGATATTCCTGTTCATGGACGTGTATCTGTACAAAATATTGTGCTATCCATGTCATTGTGCATTCTGGAACATGGTATTAGTCGGCTGGCTGACGATTTTTGCAGCGCAGGGTTTGGCAATCTTTGTCTTTGCCCTGTTTCCGGGAATGATGCGTTTCGCGATGAGCGTGTGTTCGCTGATAGGTGTCGTATCGATGTCGATATCGGGATATAGTTTCCCGACATTGGCTATGGACGAGTATTTGCAGTATATCGTCAATATTTTCCCGTTGCGTCATTATTACCTTATATATGTGAACCAGGCACTGAACGGCTATTCGATTCTATATGTGTGGGCCAATGTGGCTGCGTTGATGATTATGATGTTGTTGCCGCTTCTGGTTTATAAGAGGTATAATAAGGTATTCACGAATTATAAATACAAGCCGTAAAGCGGCTGATTATAAGATACAGATGTTACAGAAGTTTCTGAGAATTGTCAGCATTGCCGGACATGAACTGTATGAGATCATGCATGACCAAGGTGTCCTTACGTTCATTTTGTTCCTGCCTTTGGCTTATCCCTTGGTATATGGTGCGATATATCATAACGAGGCAATGATGGATGTGCCTACTGCTGTAGTTGATGATTCGCAGAGCAAGACTGCGCGGGATTTTGCACGTCGCCTGGATGCCACGCAGGGTGCAAAGGTGATTCAGTTCTGTACGGATATGGATGAGGCGGAGGAACTGATGCGGCAGATGAAGGTCTTTGCCATAGTGCATATTCCTGAGAGTTTTGAGCGGGACATACAGAGGGAACGGCAGACTCGTGTGGGATTGTATATAAACATGGCTTCGTCGCTGTATTACAAGAGTGTCGTTCTTGCAGCGAATATGACGGTGCTGGATATGAACAAGGATATCTCGCTTAACTATCTGGGAGCCGGCACAAAACAGCAGAACAGGGTTTCAAGACAGCCAGTACAGTATTACTATACGCCATTGTATAATACACAGAGTGGTTTTGCAACATTTATCATGCCTCCTGTCCTGATGCTTATACTGCAGCAGACTTTGTTGCTGGGAATCGGTATGAGCATGGGTAGGGCCCGTGAGACGTATCGCAGGAATTTGCATACCTTGCACCAGTTGTATCAGCGGCCGGTGGAGATAATAATAGGCAAAAGCATTCCGTATTTTGCGCTGTACCTGATTATGGCTGTTTACATGTTTACGTTTATAACCAGGTTCTTCGGTTTACCTGCCTTGGGCGATTATGTTACGTATCTGGCTGTGATTGTCCCATATCTGCTTGCTTGTATC
Source organism: Bacteroidaceae bacterium (assembly GCA_017617635.1). Taxonomy (GTDB): domain Bacteria; phylum Bacteroidota; class Bacteroidia; order Bacteroidales; family Bacteroidaceae; genus Physcousia. Next base: position 6,897 of record JAFZVW010000062.1, read on the forward strand.
TTTTTGGGTACGGTACTTTCGTGTCTGATATACAGGCGCGAGGATTGTATTATGATATTTGTCGCGCTCAGTGTGCCTATGCTGTTTGTGAGCGGTGTTGTGTGGCCTGCCAGCCATGAACCTGCTTTCTGGAGATATGTGAGTTATTGCATTCCTTCTACATTCGGCATGCATGCTTATGTGCGTATACATAGCATGGGGGCTTCGTTTGCTGATGTGTATCCTGAATTCCGTGCCCTGTGGATTCAGGCAATAGTGTATTTTGCTATTGCGTGTCTGCTGTACCGTTGGCGTCTGTCATTGGTGAAGAAGAAACTGATTACTCTGTTCGAGGGTGACTATGAGAATGAACGACTGGCGATATGATGATTACAGAATTGACATCCTATAGTCCTGATGAATATGCGCAAATAGCGAAGTTGATGGGACAACTGAGCCAGAGGTGTGTGTTTGATGAGAAGAAATTGCGTGCTGTGACAGAGGATGCAAATTGTCATTTGTATGTTTGTACCGAGGGCGGGATTATTGCCTGTGCCACGTTGTGTGTCTATGTCTCTCCCACAGGACGCAAGGCTTCGGTCGAGGATGTCGTCGTCAGCGAGAATTGCCGCGGAAGGCATATTGGCAGGGATCTTATGTTGTATGTTTTGGAACGTGCACGTGAATTGGCACCGATTGAGTTGCATCTGACATCCAAGCCTGCACGTGTTGCGGCGAATGCCTTGTATAGGAGTGTCGGTTTCCTGAAGAAGGAGACGAATGCGTATCAGATGGTAATGGAATGATAAGAAAACTGAGTGATATAGATCCTGTTCCCATTGTGCATGGTTCAGCAGAGAAACATGTTCTGGTGGATAGTAACGAATCAGGCTGTTCGATTACTCAAATTGCAATTACTGATGTTAAACGTGGTGAGGTCATTTTTGCACATATGCATACTGACATACAGGAGGGCTTCTATATCCTGGAGGGTGAGCTGAGTGTGGTGTTGGACGGCAAGAAGACTGTATGTGGCAAGGATACGTTTGTGTACGTGGATAAGTGTACATGGCATGAGATGACTGCTTTGCAGGATTCTCGCATAATGTCTGTCGGTTGTGTTGTCGAGGCTTCGCGTAACAAGTTGTATCCGATGTTGTTCAAGCCAAACTGCAAGACTTTGGTTTGGGGTACTGAGGACTGGACGGTTTCAGGTGTGGAGGGAAACGAGTCGGTTGTCGAGAACGGTACATGGGCCAATTACAGACTTAATGACGTTATAAGGCGTCGTCCGGCAGAGATTCTGGGCAAGAAGACGGCCATGGACTATCATGACAGCTTGCCTTTGCTGACAAAGATTATTGATGCCAAGCAGGATTTGAGCATTCAGGTCCATCCGGATAATGAGATGGCTGAAAGGGAACACCACAAGTCCGGCAAGAGCGAGATGTGGTATATACTGGATGCTAAGCCGGGGTCGTTCCTGTATGCCGGTCTTAAGCAGCATGTGACTCCTGATGAGTATAGGCAGCGTGTGGCGGACGGGACAATCTGTGATGTGCTGAGCAAGCATTATGTCAGCAAGGGTGATGTGTTCTATCTGCCTGCCGGTCGCATACATGCAATATGCGGTGGTATAAAGCTGGCGGAAATACAGCAGTCAAGTAACATTACCTACAGGATTTATGACTATAACCGTCCCGGATTGGACGGTAAGCCCAGGGCATTGCATACCGAATTGGCGTCAAAGGCTATTGACTATACGGTATATCCTGAATATCGTACGGAGTCGCGTGATAGCGGCTATACGGCCTCGGAACTGTTGAATACGCCTTTCTTCAGTATAAATGTCGTGCAGACGGCGTTTGAGCATCATCGCAATATGATGAAGTATGATTCGTTCGTGATACTTATGAATCTGGAGGGGGATTGCAATGTAAGGATCCGCACGACAGGGGACGTGGTGCCGCTGGCTGCAGGTGCCTCATGCTTGATACCGGCTGCTATTGCTGACTATTATATCACTCCAACATCGTTTTCAAAGGATGGTGTCGTGCAGACGACGAAGGTATTGGAGGCATTCATCAACAATCATAAGACAATAGGCAGGATAATCAGCGATTTCCTGCGTATCAAGTAAACGGAAATGTTCCTGGGGGTTAGAAATCCACGCTGACCCTGAAATTGAAGAGACGGCCTGTAAGGTAGTTTGGTACTGCGTATTGGTTGCTGTTGACGTCAGTTACCCAATAGTATCCGCTGACATTGTCGAATCCGAAGATGTTTAGGCAGTCGATACCCAGCCATATATTCTTGATGCTGTTGCAGCGGCTCAGATGACGGTCTTCGTTGTTGAGGGCACGATAGCTGAGACCGACATCGACACGCTTGTATGCCGGTGAACGGAATACGTGTTTCTCCAAACCGGTGTGTGGTGCTCCGTGTGGCAGACCGCCAGAGAATACTGCTCGCAGATTCATCTTCCACTTTGTTGTGTGCGGGAAGTAATCGGTAAAGAACATATTGAGGCTCCACAGTTGGTCCGTGGGTTGTGGTATGCTTTGTCCGTTAAGTGTCATGCGTGCTCTCATAAGTGAGAATGTGAGCCATGAATCGGTGCCCGGTACGAACTGACCATACAACTTGAAGTCTATGCCCATGACGTTGCCTGTTGCACAGTTGTAGCCGTAATAGACGACTTTTGTGTTATTTACGGTATATGGGTTAAGACGGTCCTGTGCCTTATAGTACACTTCGGTGCTGAACAGGAATGGCCGTGTGCCGAGCTTGAAGCGGTAGTCAATTGCACCAATTACCTGGAATGACCTTTGACTCTGAATGTCGCGGTTGATCTGTATGATTGTGTTCTTTCCGTATGTCACTGTGTCCTTCAGCTCCTTGTAAAAAGGTCTCTGGTAATATAGTCCTGTGGCAAGACGCAGTGTCAGGTTGTCGTGACTCTTGGGAATGTAGCCAAGGCTGATGCGTGGAGAGCATAGGAATTCCCCGTTAAGCGTCCAGTATGACATGCGCATTCCGTAGTTGAGGCTTATGATGCTTTTGGATGTCTCGCGACGATATGTATCCTGTAGATACATTTCGATGTGGCTTGACTTGATGGTGTTATTGCCCTGCAGGTTGTATATTACCTCCAGCTTGTCCGGTGTGTGCGGCATGCTGTACCCACTGGAATCGCGATACTCCCACTGGCGTGACTGTTCGTCCACGTATTCGTGTCTGTACAGGAAACCGGCCATGACATTATGCTTATTAGTCTTGTACTGATAGTCTGCACGCAGCGTATGCTGACTGCTTCGCAGAAAGTCACGTGCATGCTCCATGTATGTACCTACAGCAAGGTTGCTGCCAATCTTGGTGTTGTATAGCCAGTATTGTCCCTGAATATCGTATGTGACGCGTTCGTTTGTCTTGAAATAGCTGTATCCGAAGGTGAGTGAGCTTTTTTTGTTGAACTGGTGCCTTGCAGTGCCGCTGAGCATATATGTCTGGAACAGGTCTTGCTCCCAGCCGTCAAAATATACCATGAAGTTGTTGACGTTATCCATGGTCCCGTAGCTGGTGTTTCGTGTTTTTGGGGTGAATTTGTAGTTGTTCTGCGATATATATCCCATAACGTCTACGGTCCATTTGTCTGTGGGCTTCCAACTGAGGTATGCCTGATAGTCAAGGAAATTGGGACTGTATTCGCTGTTGTCCTGCATCGCTCCGAGCATGTAGGCATTTGTTTTGTATCGCAGGCTGTTGGTGAAGCTTACCTTTTTGTTCCCGTATCCCATGTAGCCGCTTGCACCGAGCAGGGATGCGGATATGTTTCCTTCCCAGGATTTTGGCTTTTTGTATGTTATATCCAGTACGCTGGACATCTTGTCACCGTAGCATGCCTCGAAACCTCCGGCACTGAAATTAACCTTTTCAACCATGTATGGATTGATGACCGAGAGTCCTTCCTGTTCACCGGTATGCATCAGTAGCGGACGGTATATCTCTACACCGTTGACATATACGCAGTTTTCGTCAAAAGAGCCACCGCGTACGTTGTATTGGCTGGATAGTTCGTTGCGCTGTGTTACACCTGCCTGTGTCGCTACGAGTTCCTCGACGGCATTGCCTGTGGTTGAGGGCATGGTGTTGAGTTCGGTGGTGGTGACCTGGGTATTCTGGTTCATCTGCCTGCGAATCTCACGCACCTCAACTTCGCTGAGTTCGTGCCCTCCGTCGTACATGACTATATTGAGGGTGAGATTTCCCTGTGGCTTGCGCAGTACGCGAGTGCGTTTTCTGTAACCCATCATCTGATAGGTGATTACAACGGAATCAGCCGTGTGGAAGGACAGTTTGTATTCGCCGTTGATATTGGCAGTCGTACCTGCAGCCTGACCCTGTACATTGATGAGACAGAAACTGACAGGCTCGTTCTTTTCGTCAATGACGCGACCTTTGAGATGTACCTGTATAGTGTCCTGTGCTCCTGCCAGAATACAGATGAATAATGCTATAATATATAGTAAGAAACGCTTCATACTGTTATATAACGTAAAAATGGTTCGTTTTCTTGTGCATTATGACTGTTTTTTTGCTATCTTTGCGCGTGTAAATTTACAAATATGAAAACAGCATTGGTTGGCAGAGGTCGTGTCGCAACACATTTGAAGGATGCTTTGCTCCTGGCCGGGCATGGTGTCCAGATGTGTGGAGGCAGGGAAGGACTGGAGCCTGTTGCTGAAGACGTTGATGTTGTTGTCATAAGTATCAGTGATGATGCCTTGCCCTGTATCTCGGAATCCATTGTACTGGGTAATGCTGATACCCTGGTCGTGCATACTGCAGGAAGTGTCCCGATGGATGTATTGCCGTATAGGCATCGTGGTGTGCTTTATCCAATGCAGACATTCAGTATGAACCGTGAGGTTGATATGCGTGAGGTTCCTTTGTTCCTGGAAACAGCAATGACTGAGGACATGGCTGTTCTGGAGCAGCTGGCATGCAGTATTTCGGATAGGGTTATGCCTTTGGACGGTGAACACAGAAAGCTGCTGCATCTTGCTGCTGTATTGTGTTGTAACTTTACAAATCATCTGTTTGACCTGACTGCAGGTTTACTGGAGCGAAACGGCATACCGTTCAGTATGATGCTTCCGCTTATAGATGAGACTGTGGGGAAGGTTCACCAGATGCATCCGCACAATGCTCAAACGGGGCCTGCTGTACGTGGCGATGATAAAGTCATGGCTGCTCATCTTGCTATGATTGATGACCCTTATTTGCATGATATATATGACTTATTGAGTAAATCTATTGGACATTATGATAAATTACGACCTTAAAAAGATAAAACTGATAGTATTTGACGTTGACGGAGTACTGAGTGCCAATACGACTCCACTGGCAGCTGACGGACAGCCTCAGCGCAGTGCCAATGTCAAGGACGGATATGCAGTTCATCATGCAGCCAAGGTTGGATTGAAGATTGCTATAATTTCCGGCGGTTTCAGTGAGACCGTACGTGAAAGGTACGTAAAGCTAGGATGTCAGGATGTGCACATTGCAGTAAGCCGTAAGATTGAGGTTTATGATAATCTGCTTGAAAAATATTCACTGAAAGACGAGGATGTCCTGGTCATGGGTGACGACATTCCTGATTACGAGATGATGAGGCGCTGCGGATGTCCGTGTTGTCCGCGTGATGCTTCTGCCGAGATTCGTAACATATCTGTGTACGTGAGCCACAAGGACGGTGGCATGGGCTGTGCCCGTGATGTGATTGAGCAGGTGCTGAAGGCTCAGGGCCTGTGGATGAATGATAACATGTCTTTTGTCTGGTAATGAGGATAATACTGGCTTCTAACTCTCCCCGCAGAAGGGAACTGCTTGCAGGACTTGACCTAGACTTTGAGGTACTGGTCATGAAGGGTATAGACGAGTCATACCCTGAAGGTCTTGGTATGCGGGAGACTGCTGAATACATCTCGTACAAAAAGGCGGAGGCATATACACTGTCAGAGGACGAGCTGCTGATAACCGCTGATACTATTGTATGGCTTGACGGTGAGGTTCTGGGTAAGCCAAAAGACGAAACAGATGCCGTATGTATGCTGCGTAAGCTTAGCGGCAAGACACATCAGGTTATAACGGGTGTTACATTGCGGTGGAATGGTTCAGGGGAAACGGGTAGTTCAACTTTCAGCTGTGTAACCGATGTTACATTTGCAGAACTGAGTGATTGGCAGATCAAGTACTATGTTCAGAAGTATCATCCGTTGGACAAGGCTGGTGCCTATGGTATTCAGGAATGGATTGGATACGTCGGGGTAACGGGTTTGAAGGGCTCGTACTATAATGTCATGGGATTGCCTGTACAACGACTTGTCGAGGAGATGAGGAAAAGAGGTTTGGTGAAGGATGGACGATGTACGATGTACGATGGACAATGTACAATGGACGATTTGAAAAAATATAATATATGATGAAGAAACTGATTTTGTTGATGAGCTTTGTGCTGGGAATGTTCTCGGTATCTTCGTGCAGTACGGATTATGATGTTGTGCCGCCAAGTTGGAAAGGCTTTGACTATAAGGTGCTGAAGGCTGGTACTGGAGAGGAAACTGAGCGTGGTGAGATAGGTCCTGGTGACAAGGTTCGTGTCTATTGCTGGCGCAAGAGCAACGGTGTCCTTACAGGTCAGGTCAAGGGTAAAATAGTATTCAAATGGACAACCCAGGCAGACGGCCCTTCTGTTGTTACTGAAATGACTGAGGATGTTAAGACTCCCGTCAATGACGACTATGATGGTTGGAAGGACTATTCGTATGCTGATTTTGAGATTCCAGACGGCGGCCCTTATGATTTCCGTAAGGCAGAAGTAACATGTAACCTGTATTTCGAGTGTTTCGGACAGAATGTAAGATGGGATGACCATACCAGTCATGTAGATCCATATATAGGTTCGATATACACTATTAACTGCATTGCAACATACGGTTCCGCCTGTACTACGGAAGATGTTTTGCTGTGGAAGTCTAACTAATACAATGTATAGAGGATAATTACACACCATGAAAACAATTAAGGAGATATTTCGTATTGGCATAGGTCCCAGCAGCAGTCATACCATGGGACCGCGAAAGGCAGCAGAGTTGTATTTGGAACGTTTTCCTGATGCAGAAGGGTATCGTGTGACTTTGTATGGTTCCCTGAGTGCAACTGGCAAGGGACATATGACTGACCGTGCCATATTGGATGTCCTTACGGAAGAGAAGACGGAAATAGTATGGAGCAAGGAGTTTCTTGATTTCCATCCCAATGGCCTGATGTTTGAGTGCCGTGAAGGTGGCAGGTTTACAAATTCCTGGACGGTGTTCAGCATAGGTGGCGGTGCTTTGGCTGAAGAGGGTAAGAGCACTATTTCGTTACCTGAGCTGTACGATCTGAACACAATGACCGATATTCTGCAATACTGTGAATGGAGTGGAAAGTGTTACTGGGAATACGTTGAAGAGCGTGAGGGTAGTGAGATATGGGATTTCCTCAGGGAAGTATGGGAGGTTATGAAGGCGGCGGTTGAACGTGGCTTGGATGCCGAGGGTGTCCTGCCAGGTCCTTTGAACCTGCGACGCAAGGCTGCTTCGTACTATGTAAAGGCTACTGGCTACAAGGATAATCTGCGTACTCGCGGTCTCGTGTTCGCATATGCATTGGCTGTAAGTGAAGAGAATGCTTCCGGCGGGCGTATTGTCACTGCACCGACATGCGGATCGTGCGGTGTACTGCCCAGTGTGCTGTATCATTTGTGGAAGAGCCGTGATTTTTCCGAAAACCGTATACTGAAAGCACTTGCAACAGCAGCCTTGTTTGGTAATGTTGCCAAGACTAACGCTTCGATATCAGGTGCAGAAGTAGGTTGCCAGGGTGAGGTAGGTGTTGCATGTGCTATGGCTGCTGCAGCTGCCAATCAGTTGTTTGGCGGTAGTCCTGCACAGATTGAGTATGCTGCGGAAATGGGACTTGAACATCATCTTGGCATGACGTGTGATCCTGTATGCGGATTGGTTCAGATTCCCTGTATAGAAAGAAATGCCTATGCTGCAACACGTGCTCTTGACGCCAATATCTACAGTACATTTACCGATGGTATCCACCGTGTTTCATTCGACAAGGTTGTAGATGTAATGAATCAGACAGGTCATGATCTGCCCAGTGTCTACAAGGAGACAAGCGAGGGCGGTCTTGCCAAGGACTATACACAAATGCAATAGACGATAGCCTGCAATAATTTTTATAATTGATTAATATATTTTCTGAATATGGCAAAAGATAAAGGAATCGAGACTTATGTCCTGGACAGTATCCTGGATTTGAATGCGACAAACGTATGGAATGTCAGTGAGCACGAAATCAAGCGTGCATGGGATGACGAACAGGATGATGGCAGTTTTTCGTTAAGCGAGGACAAATTGTTGAATATTATCCGTTTGTGCTTCGAGGTTGTTCATTACGATGTGAACGACCAGCGTGAATGTGAAAAGTATGAGAATGGTGAATGGGTAACTTTCCAGCATTGCAATAAGAAGAAGGGGTGGGTTGCAATTCGCCGCAAGCATATCACGCGTCTGTCTGATTTAAGCTACGAGAATGTCAGACATATAACCGCTGCAACTCTTCTGGAGCTGATTGACCGTAACTTTGGCGGTGGCTGGGATAGTATTTCCTTGAGTCAGAAGGATATTATCCTGAGTGCATTCGATATTAGCAATACAACACTGCCTGCAAAGCGTCTGCATATGGAAGGCGGTACATTGGACAAGAAGCTGGCTCAGGGTTTCGAGGTTCTGGAAATTGAGAAGGGCACCTGGATAGAGGCTATTTTTGCCAAGAAGAAGGAACCTGTAGCTAAGCTGCATCTCAACGATGACAAATATGATGAAGACGGCAATCTGCGCAAGGGGCCTGCCAAGGGTTATGACGATGATGACGAGGATGCACCGGATGTTGATAACGAGAACCTGAACGATGATGTTGATGACAGCATGGATGACGAGCAGCTGGACGAGACGTTCTACAGTAATTTCTCCGAGGGTGTGAATCCTTCAGGTGACGGTGATGGCGAAGATGAGGATTTGGGTAATCTGAATATTGACAGTGACGAGGAATAGAATCCTGCGTTTGTTTATCTGAATTCCCTTCTGATGAGGATACTATCTGTAAAGTACCTTTTGCACTGTGTGGCTGCAGGTATGTTTTGCCTTGCATTGTTGCCGTCGTGCAGCAGTAAGAAGTATCTTCAGGAGGGAGACCATCTTTTGACAGATGTGCGTGTCCGGTCCGACAGTGCCCATGTCAATGTGTCTTCGCTTTCGGGATATGTGCGTCAGCACCCTAATCAGCGTTGGTTTTCTGCCGTCAAGGTACCCTTGGGAATCTACCTGATGAGTAATCCGAAAAGCAGCAGCGCTTTTCAGAAATTCATCCGCCGTATGGGAGAGGCTCCCGTAGTGTATGATTCCTTGTTGAGCATGCGTTCGCAGCAGAATATCCAAGATGCCATGCGCAATATGGGATATCTGCATGCACGTGTTGACCGTGTCGAGACAATAAAGGGACATAAGATAAAGGTCAAGTATCTGGTTCATCCAGGTGTACGTTATTATGTGGATAGCATAGATACGGAATTTGAAGATACTTCGCTGATTGAACGTGTTCGTGAGATAGAACATGAAACCCTGCTCAGAAAGGGTATGGCATTTGATGCAAATGTGCTGAACCGTGAGCGTTCCCGTATTATGTCCCATCTTCAGAATTGCGGATATTACAAGTTCAACCGTGACTTTATAAATTTTGTCGTCGATACACTCGGAAGTCCCAGGGATGTGCATCTGAAGATGATAATCCAGAAGTATCGGGACAACGAGCATCGTGAACCTGTTTCGCATCCTCTGTATACTATCGGCACTGTACGCTTCACATACGATCGTGCCAATGGAAATAAGTTGTGGATAAGGGAAAACGTCCTGAACAACAGTCACAGCCTGTTTGAGGGTGAATTGTATCGCGAGAAGAATGTGGCAGACACATATTCGCGACTTAATCGTATGGGTGCCATTGCTGCCACAAATGTGCATCTTGCAGAGAATGCTGATGACAGCACTGTCTTGGATGCACAGATCAAGATAACTCCTGCCAGGTTGAACAGCATACAATTGTCACTGGACGGCACAAATACAGCAGGTGATTTAGGAGCTGCAGTACAGCTGACCTACCAGAACAGGAACGTATTCCATGGCTCAGAATTGTTTTCCATAAAGTTTCGTACTGCTTTCGAAGCCATACGTAATCTGCACGGTTATGAAAACCAGAATTTTTTCGAGTACAATATTGAGGCTGGCTTGACGTTTCCTGACTTTAAGTTCCCTTTCCTTTCGCGTGCATTCCGGCGCAGGGCACAGGCTTTCAGCGAACTTAGCATTGCATTTGACAGCCAGAACCGTCCTGAGTTCCATCGCCGTGTATTGACAACTTCGTGGAAATACCGATGGGGACGCGGTGGAGGAAGGCATAGTCACAGGGTTGACCTGTTTGACCTGAACTATGTGTTCATGCCATGGATCAGTGAGACTTTTTATGAAAAGTATATAGCAAATCCCGAGAGCCGTAATGCTATTATTGCATACAATTACCAAAACCTGTTCATATTACGACTGGGATATAAATACAAATATTCCAGTGTAGGTGTCGCTACACCTGCGGGCATTTATGGCAAGAATGCATATACTTTAAGCCTGAATCTGGAAACTGCAGGTAATCTTCTGGATTTGATATGCAGTATGGCAGATACCAAGAGAGATTCCCAGAATCATCACAAGCTGTTTAATGTCGCCTATGCCCAGTATGCCAAGTTCGATTTTGATATCAGCAAGAGTATTTGTTTATCCCGTCGCTCTTCGTTGGCTTTCCATTTTGGCCTGGGTATTGCATATCCGTATGGCAATAGTGATATCCTTCCGTATGAGAAGCGTTATTTCAGCGGTGGCGCAAACAGTGTACGCGGATGGAGCGTGCGTGAGTTGGGACCAGGTAAGTTTATCGGTACAGACGGCCAGATTGATTTCATTAACCAGACAGGTGACTTGAAACTGGATATGAATGTAGAACTACGCACACATTTGTTCTGGAAACTGGACGGTGCGTTGTTCATAGATGCAGGTAATATATGGACTCTGCGTGATTATAAGGACCAGCCGGGAGGACAGTTCAACTGGAGCACTTGTTGGGAGCAGATAGCCGTTGCCTATGGTTTGGGACTCCGTCTTAACTTCAATTACTTTATTTTACGTTTTGACGGTGGTATGAAGGCTATCAACCCTGCGTTTGACGACAGTGAACGCCACTATCCCTTGATTCATCCCAATTTCAAGCGTGACTTTACCTTCCACTTCGCAGTAGGCCTGCCGTTCTAAGTCAATTCGACAACGGTTATTCCAGCGCCCCCGAACCTTACATCCTCGTCACGTGCAGAACGTACCTGTGGCAGAGTGTTCAGGTATTGACGAACCAATTGCCTGAGAATGCCATTGCCTGTTCCGTGCAGAATGCGTACGCGTCCGGCAGCAACCAGAATGGCATCGTCCATATAGTGGGTAATTGTCTCAATGGCTTCGTCTCCCCGCATTCCGCGTATGTCAATTTCCGGATTGAAGTTCAGATGAGTTTCGCGTATGCGATTCTGCGTGTCGCGGCTTACATATGTTGCAAGGCGTACATCCTGCTTTGGGCTCTTTTGTACTTTGGCAGGTTCCAATTTGGAAACATCCAGGGTACTGCGGACCATACCGAACATAACAGTAATCTTATTGCCGTTGATTTTCTCGACAGTTCCAATTGCCGTAGTTCCCTTTATCTTAACTGGTTCTCCAATAGAAAAACAATCCTTCTGAGCCTTGTTCTGCAAAGCTCCAAGCAATCCGCTCAGCAGCGGTTGCTGCATTGACTGGCTGTTTTGTTCCTTTGCCTTATCCTGACGACGTTGTTCCTGGCGCTTGCGACGTTCCTGTATTTGCCGCATCTTGCGCTCAATCATCTCGTCGTGTTCACTGCGTGTCGTGTCGTTAAGCTGCTCGCGGAATTCATTCAGTTCACTCCTGATTTCGCGTGTGCGTTCCTTTTCTGCCTGTGCCTCACGGATTTCACGTATTGTGTTTTCGACCACGGCATTCGAGTTCTGAATTATTTCCTCAGCTTGCTGGCGTGCTCCCTGGATGATTTCCTTGCGCTTCTTTTTCAGATCCTCCATCTCCTGTTCGTAACGCCGGATAGTTTCGTCCATCTGTTTTTCCTGCGAATGGATAGTCTGCCGTTTACCCTCCCAGTACCGCTTGTCACGCACAATATCCAAAAGATATTTGTCGGCATTTACATAGTCCTTGCCTACAAGTTGAGTCGCATCCGCAATGACGTCCTCTGGAATTCCCGTCTTGCGTGCTATCTCAACGGCAAACGAACTTCCCGGATTTCCGATTTGCAATTGGAACAGAGCCTGCATTTTCTGCCTGTCATATAGCATTGCTCCATTTATCACACCTTCGTTTTCTTCTGCAAAATGTTTCAGATTCTGATAGTGTGTTGTTATTATTCCGTAGCAATTATGTTGTACGAACCGCTTCAGAATAGCCTCGGCAATTGCACCTCCTATTGTCGGTTCCGTTCCTCCGCCAAACTCATCAATGAGAAGGAGTGTGGCGGGCGAGGCCATTTTCATCATGTTCTTCATGTTAAGCAGGTGGCTCGAGTATGTTGACAAATCATTCTCGATACTCTGTTCGTCACCTATGTCTATTCCAAGTTTTTCGAAGATTCCCATGCGGCTGTTTTCACCGACAGGAACAGGCAGTCCGCATTGCAGCATGTATTGTATCAGGCCTACGGTTTTCAGACATACGCTCTTTCCTCCGGCGTTGGGACCTGATATAATCAGTATGCGGTTTTTCTTATCCAGTTTTATGTCCAACGGAACTATTTCCTTACCCTGGCGTTGTAAAGACAGTTTCAACAACGGATGTTGTGCCAATGTCCAGTCAATTAACGGATACCGTTGGATTTGCGGGCATATAGAACCTGTCTGCTGTGCAAATTTTACCTTGGCACGGACGAATTCGAGGTCGGCCAGGAAGCTGAAAGCCCTCAGCAATTCCTTCGTGTTAGGGCGGACCAACATGGTTATATGTTTCAGAATCTGGATAACCTCGCGCCGTTCCTCGCTTTCAAGTTCACGTATTCGGTTGTTTGCCTCGACGACTTCCTGAGGTTCGATAAATACTGTTTTGCCGGTAGCACTTTCGTCATGTACGATACCGTGCAGACGTCGTTTCAGTGCCGGACTTACCGGTATTACAAGCCGTCCCTCGCGGAATGTAGGCGTAACATCCTGTGCAACTAGCCCCTCGTCCTTAATTCCTTTCAGGATGCTGTGCAGGGTACGGTTTACACTTCCTTCACTTGAGCGCAGGTCATGACGTATACGTGAGAGTTCAGGACTTGCATCATCCTTGATTTTTCCGTATTGGTCAATAGTCTTGTCTATGACAGATGCTACGGCAATAAAGGTGAACACCCCATTGGACAGTTGGCTCAGGGCGGGGTACATTTGCACGTTGTCCTTTTCGGTACGGATTATTTTCAGCCACGAGTGCAGAGTGTCCAGGGATTTTTTCAGTTTCCCCAGGTCATCTTCCTCGATATGTGTTCCTTCGATGCGTATACGTTGTATTGTCGGACGCAGGTCATAGAAGGACATCTCGGGAACTTCCGTGCTTTCTTCCAGAATGCAGGTTAATTCCTTCGTCTCCTTTTGATGCTGCGCTATCTTGTCGGCATCGGTTAGCATCTCCAGTTGCGACACTTTCTCACGACCCAATTCGCTCTGACAGTGTTGTGACAGGAGATTCTTTATCTCGTCAAATCCTATTTTATATTCAAAATTGTCTGGATATATCATTTTTACAGGTTCTTTTCTGGATATAGGTCGTTCCACCAAGTGGGATCATCATGAAGCCATTTCTGGAACCAGGCCATAATGCTGTTATGCCACTTTATCCGCTTATGGTAGTCGGAAATATAATGGTCCTCTCCATCCACTATGACAAATGCCGTTTCGCGTCCCAGAATCTTCAGCGCATTGAACATCTGGATACTTTCGCCTACAGGTACATTGGTATCTGCGCTGCCATGCATGAACAGCAGTGGAGTGTGTATCTTGTCGGCATTGAAAAGCGGGGCATGTTCGGTATATAGCTGTACATTATTCCATGGATACGAGTTAGGTGCGGAGCATGCACTGTAGCTGTACCCCCAGTATCCTTCTCCCCAGTAGCTTGTCGGGTTCGATATACCGGCATGTGACACTGCCGCCGCAAAGATGTCGGTCTGTGTCTGCAGATACTGAGTCATAAAGCCGCCATAGGAAGCTCCCAGACAACCTATCTTTTTCTCGTTAACAAAGGGATGTTCCTTGCAGAACTGTTTTGTCCCGGAGATGATGTCACTGGCAGTATAATCACCATAGGCATTGGAATGGCGTGCACCGAATTCCTGCCCGAAACCGCTGCAACCGCTGGGCTGCAGAACGTATACGACGTAACCCATGGAAGCCCAGGCTTCGTAGTTATACGAGCTGTTCAGGTATCTGCCAACTGGCGAGCAGCCGCCATAATAGTATACCAGCATGGGATATTTCTTACTTGAATCAAAATATGGAGGCAAGTAATAACAGCCATATATGCTGTCCCCGCGTTCGGTTTTGAAAGTCCATGTCCTGCATTCGCCTATACTGATGTCCGACATTGTCTTGGGATTCAGGTCATCCAGCAGAATCTGCCTGCCGTTTGAAAGATCCGTTACCCAGCTGCGTTCTGCTGTCGTCGCGCTTTGCCCTACATAAGAAATCACGGCTTTGTTGCCGGCCATGTCCCATCCGCTGAACACATAGTTCTCGTTCAACTTGAGCCTTGCCCAGTTGTATTCTCCATTTTTCTTGGATGCTCGCGGATTAAGACGGAAGATGCCCATCTCGTCCTTGTCCTCGCAATAGGCATATATACAACCGTCAGCCTTCGACCAGCACACAGAAGTCACACTTGGATTGAAATGTGCCGTAAGTGGAGTGAACTGACGCGTTCCGATATCGTAGAGAAACAGGTCGTGGTCGAAGATATTTGGAATCATGCCGTCGGGACATACATTGCCAATGCCTCCAAATGCTTCAGCGCTTCCCCTGAACAGTATCTGTGTCGCATCGGGTGAGAATGTTGCGCCGTTCACAAAACCGTCACATGTGTATATTGTATCCGTCATACCGGTATTCAGGTCCATCAAATAGCAGGAACTGAAACTAAACGGGCGTCTTGTAACATCATCCCAGTAAGAAGTCACAATGATTTTGTTTCCGTCGTCACTGACAATACCGCCTGTTGTTTGCGTTCCCCTTGTCAACTGCCTGATTTCTCCTGTCTTGACATCGATTATTGACAAGTTGTAGCGGTTTCGCCATCCCTTGATGCGATCATCTGGCATAAGAATCTGGTGAACATCACTGTTCTTCTCACGAGGCCCTTCGACACATTCGCTTACCAGCATCTTTGTATCTCCCGCACAGAATTGTACACTGTTTTTTCCTGTATATGTGAATAATGGCACACAACGGCCGCTTTGTACGTCCTTATATTTATATACAATGTGATTTTCCCGGTCCTTGCTTGTTGTAATATATCTGTCGTCCTTTGCTGCCCATTGCATAAAATCATCTGCATTATACCGGTTTCCCGTACGTGTATCAATGATTTCCTTTGTCCAGTCGCTGTTGCCATCCAGTTTTGTGATATATTTCTGCTGATAGACATATCGTCCGGTAGCACTGATATGAGTCATGCCGATATGCTCGTTCGACATCTGGTCCTCGAAACTGTAGTACCTCTTTCCAGTGGGATTTATTTCCGTGTAGCATTCCTTCAGGCTGTCTGCACGTTCAACCATAACCTGGATACGGATGGTATCAGCATCATCGCCTGTTTCCTGCAGTTTCACGACACATTCATGACGTCCTGCTGACAGCGAAATGCTGTTGTTGCGGTTTGTTCCGTCAACATACAGACGGTTCCTGCCTTTCGTGCTGATGCAGAAAGACATCTTCTGGTAGCGTGTGTTCTGTACTGTGAAGCCAAGCAGGTATATGCCTTTGCCCTTGATTGTAATCAGTGAGTCTGCTGTATTTTCTGCAGATAATGTCCTTGCAAATGAGCTTTTCCATAGGTCCAGGTTCAAGTCAGTATCCCATGCAACATCCTTCTCGTCATAGTTTTGTCCCTCGGCATTAGTCTTGGTCGTGAACATTATGCCTGTGGTGGAGTAGGGGCCTGCGACTTTTACGCTTTTGACAGTCAAAGTGTCAGTCATACCTGCGTTTGCGGCAATTGCAGATATCATCAGTATTGTTACCCAGAAAAAACGTTTCATCATATAATAATTATGAAAATTATGCATTATGAATTATGAACGTGTTACGTTCTTCACACCCTTTACTGTCTTCAGTTTCCGAATCAGATTCTGCAGGCGCCCTACATCGTCAAGCATTACTGTCAGTGTGCCGCTGAAAAGTCCGTCCACAGAGTCAATGGATATACTTCGCAGCAGGATTTTCTCCTCTTTTGATATTATACTTGTGATATTGTTTATTATTCCCAGGTCGTCGTTGCCTATAACCCGTAATGTAATAGGGTACTGGCTTCCGCCTTTTCCTGCCCATTCGGCACGTACAATCCTATATCCGAACCGTTCGCGTAACTGTTTGGCATTGGGACACGTTGTACGGTGTATCTTGATTCCGCCGCCGCTTGTGACAAAACCGAATACTTCATCACCATATACAGGCTGACAGCATTTAGCCATTTGAAAATCAATACCTTTCAGGCTGCGGTCAATCACCAGTACGTCAGCATTGTGGTGTGCCTGCTCAGTATCCGGCTTGTTCAATACAAAATCAGTTGCCTTGCTTCTTTCTGCTGAAATACCACCGCTTTCAGGCTTGGGCACGGGGTTCAGTCTTGCAGAGTAGTCTTCCAGTACGGTGTTGACATCAATTCTGTTCTCTGCCAGGGCCTCATAGAAATCAGTAACTATCTTATAGCCCATCCCCGTAATGGTATGCATCAGTGTCGGCTCGTCGTATTCCAGTTTGCGGTTTTTCATTTTACGCTCCAACACCTCCTTGGCCATCAGCGCCTGACGGAACTGCATTTCCTTCAGGCTCTGGCGTATCTTTGCCTTGGCCTTGCTGCTGGTCGCAATATTCAGCCAGTCCTGTTTAGGCGTCTGTGCCGCACTTGTCATTATTTCCACCTGGTCCCCGCTCTGCAGCACATGCTTTATGCTCACAGCCTTACCGCCTATGCGGCCTCCTGTGCAGCGGTTACCAAGGCCCGAATGTATATGATACGCAAAGTCCAGAATGGTTGAACCTGTTGCCAGTTTATGCAAATCACCCTTGGGTGTGAAGACGAATATTCCGTCGTCCTTTGACTCCTTTACTCCCTTGTAACGCCAATGGGCAGCCAATCCGTGTTCGGCAATATCATCCATCCTCTCGGTACGAATCTGTACCTCTACCCATTTTTCCTCAGGACCCAGGACTGTAATGTGCAGGGACTCGTATCCATTGTCCTTGGGTACGCTCAGCCAGTCACGCATACGCTTTGGATTGCTCTGATACATGTCCGTGATTATACTGAACACCTGCCAACAGTCCTGTTTCTCCTTTTCCAATATCGAATTCAGGATAATCCTGATAGCAAACAGGTCATAGACACCGTCAACACCCACATGCTGCTTGTTCATCTTCTGCCAGATACTGTGAATGCTCTTGGTGCGTCCCTTCATGTGGAAGCGAAGTCCGGCTTCCATCAGTTTCTTCTCTATGGGACCTATGAATCGCGCAATGTATTTGTCACGGCTTTCCTTAGTCTCGTTCAGCTTGTCCTTTATATAGTAATATGCATCGTGTTCAAGATATTTCAGCGACAAGTCTTCCAGCTCACGCTTCAGGTTGTAAAGGCCCAACTGATGAGCAATATGTGCCCACAGATATCCGGCCTCCTCTGCTTCCTTGCGTTTCAGGTCCAGATTCTCTATGTCACGGATACTGCGCATCAATGCAACGTGAAACGATATTAGAGTCATTATATGCTTCATGTCGCCGACTTCACTCATTATCAGGGCACGAAGGTTCTCGTCCTGGATGTTTGCAGATTTGCTCTTAAGGTTCTCGACCTTGGCTACAGCACGTCTGACAGGTGAGTCCTCGACCTCCATCTGCCTGATAATTTCAGCACTGTCTTCCAGCTCACCTTGCAGGATTTCCTCGGTAAGCTTCAAGACACTTCTGATGTCTAATCCCATTTGTGTGCAAATCTCAAACATCTTTATCTGGCGAATTTAGTCGGGCAAATTTACAAAAAAATCTATATTTTGTTGGAAGTGATAATCATTATTTATAACTTTATGCCACAAAATAACTATAAAATCAGCCTATAACCGCTAACCGCAAACCAATTTAAATCCAATACTATTTCTATGTTAACAGAACAAGACAGAGCGTTGCTTGCCAAGAAAGGCATCAGCGAGGAGCAATTGAATTGCCAGCTACACAATTTCGAGACAGGTTTCCCATATCTTAAGCTCAAGGCTGCAGCCAGTGTTGAAAACGGTATTCTGCGTCCGGATGACGAAGCAAAGGAAAGTTATGTGCAAATCTGGAAACAGTACAAGCAGGAGGGACATAATATTACAAAATTCGTACCTGCCAGCGGAGCTGCCAGCCGTATGTTCAAAGCCATGTTCGAATTCCTGGATGCCGACTATGATATTCCCACGACAGAATTTGAGAAGAAATACTTCCAGAATATAGAAAAGTTTGCATTCTATCAGGCATTGGATGATGCATGCCAGGTTCTTGAGGGTAAATGCATATCGGCACTGATAGATGAAGGCAATTACAAGGCAGTTGTTGCAGCTATGCTTGATGCAGACGGTCTTAACTATGGACAGTTGCCAAAGGGCCTGCTCCAGTTCCATTCATACGAGGACTGCGTACGTACTCCGTTGGAGGAACACCTGGTCGAGGCAGCACTGTACGCTACTTCTCAGGGAGAGGCCGAGGTACACTTTACGGTCAGCACAGAACATAAGGCTCTGTTCGAGCAGCTTGTTGCAGACAAACTAACTGAATATGAGAAAGAATATGGAGTCAAGTTCAATGTAAGCTTTAGCGAGCAGAAACCGATGACCGATACCGTTGCAGCCAATATGGACAACACTCCGTTCCGTAATGACGACGGTTCATTGCTGTTCCGTCCGGGTGGTCACGGTGCCTTAATCCAGAATCTGAATGACTTGGACAGCGACGTTGTGTTCATTAAGAATATTGATAACGTTGTTCCTGACCGCCTTAAGGATGAAACAACCCTGTGGAAACAAATCATTGCGGGTGTTCTTGTTGATGCACAGCGTCAGACATTTGCATATCTTCAGCTGTTGGATAGCGGTGACTACAACCACGATGACATCGAGAATATGATACGCTTTGTACGGCACACACTGTGTACGGATTACGATGATATCAAGAACATGGAAGATGCCGAGCTTGTATGCTATCTGCGCAAAAAACTCAACCGCCCCATTCGTGTATGTGGCGTAGTGCAGAATGTCGGTGAACCCGGCGGCGGTCCGTTCCTTGCCTACAATCCCGATGGCAGCGTCAGCATGCAGATACTGGAGAGCAGCCAGATAGATCAGAATAATCCCGAATACCTGAAGATGTTCAGCGAAGGCACACACTTCAATCCCGTTGATCTCGTCTGCGGTATTCGCGACTATAA
This sequence comes from Bacteroidaceae bacterium, assembly GCA_017617635.1. Taxonomy (GTDB): domain Bacteria; phylum Bacteroidota; class Bacteroidia; order Bacteroidales; family Bacteroidaceae; genus Physcousia. The sequence continues at coordinate 26,810 of JAFZVW010000062.1, forward strand.
GGGCAATAAGTTCAATCTGCCCGATTACGTTGATCCTGCAACAGGCTTCATATCATACAAGAGCAAGAACGGTCGTGAGTTAAAGGCACTCGAATTACCAGGATTGTGGAACGGCGCCATGAGTGACTGGAATACAATTATGGTAGAAGTTCCACTGGGTACCTTCAACCCCGTAAAGACAGTAAATGACCTGTTACGCGAACAGCACCAGTAATCAAGACTAAACGAAAATCAATAATCCCATGCCAACGTATATCCGCACTCGCTCATGAAGCCCGTGCGGATTTTTTTTTTTTTGATTTATTTCCTGCAAGTATCTGGATTTTAGAAGAAAAATAAATATATTTGTATCGAAATCAAGGATTTTGGGAGAATACTTTAACAAGCAATTAAACCACAGCATAAATTAAGATTAACGCACAACAAGCGCAGACCAAAAATAGCAAAAGAATGGATATCCAGAAAATACATCAATACAAGTCGTCCTTCGATTTGATTGTCAAGAAAGTAAAAGATGACGATGGTAATAGCATCGAAGTGTGGTTCGCACGCGAATTACAGGATGTGCTAGGATATGCCCGTTGGGAGAATTTTGTTACTGCCGTCGGTCGAGCTATTGAATCATGTAAAACACTGGGAATCAACGTTGATGATCATTTTCGTGAGGTCACGAAAATGATAGCTTTGGCCAAGGGTGCACAGCGTGAAGTTCAGGACTTTATGCTCACCCGATATGCCTGTTACCTGATAGCTCAGAACGGCGATCCGAAGAAAGAAGAGATTGCATTTGCCCAAAGCTATTTCGCCGTGCAAACCCGTAAAGCCGAACTCATTGAAGAACGTCTGAATGAGATTGCACGTCTGAACACCCGTGAGCGACTGCGCACATCAGAGAAGCAGCTGAGCCGGAATATTTTCCAGCGAGGAGTTGACGACCGTGGTTTCGGACGCATCCGCTCCAAAGGTGACCAGGCCTTGTTTGGCGGTTTGACAACGGAACAGATGAAGAAACGTCTCGGCATCAAGAGTGGAGCCTTGGCTGATCGTCTGCCTACTCTTACCATTGCTGCCAAGAATCTTGCTACAGAGATGACCAACTACAACGTGGAGCAGAAGGACCTCTATGGAGAGAAGGACATTACGGCAGAGCATGTACAGAACAACCGTAGTGTTCGTGGAATGTTGGGACAACGAGGCATCAAGCCCGAATCGCTACCACCAGCAGAAGACATCAAGAAGGTAGAGCGTCGTGTAGCAAAAGACGAGAAGGAAATGCAAAAAGAATCACAAAAACTACCTAAAGGGGAATAAAAGAAGGACTATCTATCCGCACTCGCTTATGAAGCCTGTGCGGATTTTTTTTGATATAATTTTCATTCCATCATCAACTTTTCCTTAAATTTTATATCTTTGTATCGAATTCACGCCCTGAGCGCAGGGCGGCAGTAAAATCTTAATAGAAAATAACAAAGCGTTTGCTTTTATTCGGAAAAGCTTTACGAATCTAGCACATTCAAACAAGTCCAAACCGAAAGAATAAGTTGCAAGCGTCTATGCATAGGCATGGACGTGACTTATCTGGTTTGGTGGGCTAGTGCTAGAGCCTGTAAAGCATGGATGAGAATATCGTTCATGCTTTCTTTATGCTCTATCATTGCCTACCTCCGAAGATAAGCAATACGCCTAAAGCTATTGCATAGATATGGCAGAAACACCTATCTCCTCTCATTTCTTTACGAATAGAGAAGGAAATACCTTAATGAAGGAGTTTGAAGGAATACTTTCAAACAATCCTCAAATCAAGTACCTTGATGCCGTTGTAGGTTTTCTTCGTGCATCTGGTTATTTTTCCCTGCGACCTTTCTTGGATAATATCAACAAGGTTCGTATTCTGATTGGCATCGATGTTGACAAATACATCGCACGTGCACATCAGAAAGGAGAAATGTTCTTTGGAGCAGAAGAGGAGGTAAAAGAAGAATGTCTGCGACTTTTGAAGAAGGACATCGAACAGTCCCATTATAACAAGAAGGTAGAAGATGGAATTTTCCAGATGCTACAGGATATGATAGACGGCAAGTTGGAGTTACGTGCACATCCATCCAAGAAGATTCATGCCAAACTTTATATCCTCTATCCTGACAATTTCAATCAGCACACCTTTGGTGCAGCAATTACCGGCAGTAGTAATTTAAGCGGCAACGGGTTAGGTGTCGGTGATGATAAACAATATGAGTTCAATGTCAAACTCACCCAATACGACGATGTGGCCTTTGCAAAACATGAATTCGAACTGCTGTGGGAAGAAGCAAAAGGCGTACCTATCAATGCCGAGGACTACAAGGATACCATTGACGATACCTACCTGAAAGGCGATGTTACCCCTTATGAGCTTTACATCAAGATGCTGATGGAGTATTTCTCCGACCGCGTTATGCAGGTAGACCTGGACGACCCATTCGATATACCTCCCGGCTATGACAAGTTCGAATACCAGATGGATGCCGTCATCGAGGGATATCAGAAAATGATTCGTTACGATGGTTTCTTTCTATCTGATGTAGTTGGTCTTGGCAAGACAGTCATTGCCACTATGATAGCCAAGAAATTCTTGATAGAGAATGGGCGTGACAACACCAAGATTTTGGTTGTATATCCTCCGGCAGTTGAACAGAACTGGAAAACTACATTCCGGGACTTTGGTATTGACAAATACACACAATTTATCTCGAATGGCAGTCTCTCGAAGATTCTGGATGACGAGGACTACAACTACTGGAATGCAGAAGAGTATGATTTGGTTTTGGTCGACGAGGCGCACAAATTCCGCAATTACACCACAGGCGCATTCCAGCAGCTACAGGAAATCTGCAAGATGCCACGTCTTGAAACAGGTAATATTCGGGGTTACAAGAAAAAGGTGATGTTGATTTCTGCAACCCCAATGAACAACTCGCCAATAGACCTGTATTACCAGATACTGATGTTCCAGGACCCCCGACATTGTACAATTGACGGAGTTCCCAATTTGACATCGTTCTTTTCGCCGCTTAATGTGGAATTCCGCAGATTAAGGAAACAGGAAAACTTTGATATCCGTAAGTTCAAGAAACTGGCAGAACGAGTGCGAGACAGAGTTATCAAACCTTTGACCGTACGTCGTACCAGAACGGACATTGAAAGCATACAACGCTATAACAAGGATGTGAACGGATTCCCAAAGGTGGCAGAACCTATCAAAAAGGAATACGAGTTGAACGACCACCTTGCCAACCTGTTTGAAAGGGCAATGCAAGTCCTTGACAAAGAACTGACCTATGCCCGTTATCAAGCCATTGCCTACCTGAAGCCTGAAGCATCAAATGGATTATATGACAATGCAGAGGTAATCAGCCGCAGCTTGGCTGGCATACGGAAGAACGGTTTGGTAAAACGACTGGAGAGCAGTTTCTATGCATTCAAGATATCCGTTGAAAACTTCCGTAAGGCAAACGAGAATATGATTAAGATGTGGGAGAATGACAAGATTTTCATCGCTCCCGATATGGATATCAACCTCCTGTATGAAAAAGGCCTGACAGAAGAAGAAATCGAGGAGAAACTGAACGAGAAAGCCGAGGTTAACCCAAAGAATGCTGTATTCAAACGCGATGATTTCAATCCTGCATATATTGATATGCTCAATAAAGACCAGGAACTTCTCGACCAGATGTGGCTGGAATGGGAGTATATAGATGATGATGACGATTCGAAATTTGCCAAGTTTGCAGATTTGTTAAAGAACGAACTTTTCAAGAAAAGCAGGAATCCAGGTGGCAAACTTGTTGTATTCTCCGAGTCAGTAGATACAATAGAATATCTGGAGCGGCGCATCGGTCGTGATGATGTCCTTGTAATATCTGCTAAAAACCGTGGTTCTCTATTCAAGACAATTCGCGAAAACTTTGATGCAAAATACGACAAGGAGAAAAAGAATGACTACAATATCATTCTTACCAGCGACGTCTTGGCAGAGGGCGTCAATCTGCATCGGTCAAACATAATCATCAACTACGATACACCCTGGAATGCAACACGTCTGATGCAACGCATCGGGCGCGTAAATCGTATAGGTTCACAATCGGATACAATTTATAACTATGTGTTCTACCCATCCCGGCAGGGTAACAAGGAAATCAAGTTGAACCAGATTGCCCTGAGTAAGATACAGACTTTCCACACAACCTTTGGCGAAGATAATCAGATATATTCTACCGATGAGATTATCGACAGGGATTTGGATAAATTATTCAAGGAAGGCATCAAGCGTGAACAGGAAGACCGCAATCTGGAACTTCCCTTCTTCGAGGAACTCCGCAATCTTTATCAGCAGAACCGCAAGGAGTACAAACGCATAGAGAAATTATCTCTCCGCAGCCGTACCGGTCGTGAATCTCGTGAGATAGAAGGAGTTTCACTTTCGGGCGACTCGTTGGTATTCCTTAAAACCAATTTCCGCAAACTCTTCTATCTGGCCAATGACAATAAGATAGACGAGCTGTCAGTTTTGGATGCTTTCAAATACTTCAAGGCAGAACCAGACGAGAAACCTGTTCCACGTCTGGAAAATCATCACGAACATGTAGAAAAAGCACTAAACGAATTCAATAGGATTAAGGAACAGGAACTGCACGAGGAGGAATCCAATCAAAACCAGCGCAGCAACCTGGGTGCACAGGTAACAACTGCAATCAGCCTGCTTAACAGCATATTGTCTAAGATTATTGATGATGACGAAACGCGTCAGAAAATTATCCAGCTCAAAAAGTTGGTTGAACGCGGAACCATAACTCTGATAGCAAAACGTCTGCAACGCATTCAGAAAGACTTGCAACGTCAGGGAGCCAGCAGGGCCAAACTAACATTTGATGATGCCAAGAAGCAAGTCCTGGAAATGGCCAACAAATACAACACTTATTATCGGGAGAGTCAGCGTGCAGAGGAAGAAACGGCTGCTATTATCATTCTCTCGGAATCGTTCAGTAAATCGTAAACAGTAAATTGTCTAATCGTAAATAACCATGATTAACTATAAAGAAGTCATCGAATCTCGCTATAATCGTCAGAACTGGCAGACACTCCTGCATGATATATTCGGCAGTAAGATAAAGTTTTGGAGCACTCCATCAACTGTTTACACCAGCAGCCAGTTTGCAAAACAGGCTCTTTGGCTTGGTACAATTACATTAAGTGACGAGCAAACCATTTCCGTCTACGAAGTGGAACTATCCGACAGCGTGGATATAGAACGCAATCGACGCGGCATCCGTGACATGTTGTTGACAGATTGGCGCAACAACGGCAATGCAGGAGCTTTTATGTTCTGCTATCGCAAGAACGAAAGTGTACTTCGTTTTTCGTATGTCAGCGAGTCATGGACTTTTGCAGAAGACGGAAGCTATCAGAAGGAATCTACCGACACCAAACGCTTTACCTATCTACTGGGCGAAGGACATCGAAGCCGCACGGCTCAGCAGCAATTCGAGAAACTGAAAACAAGTGCCCTGTCCCTAAAAGACCTGACGAAAGCATTCTCGGTAGATGCCGTCAGCGACATGTTCTTTAACGACTACAAGAAAATATATGCAGATATAATCTTCTACATCACGGGCAAGCGAATGGTGAAGAAGGGGAATAAGTGGGAAGAAGTAAAAGAGGGCAGAGCATGCAGAAAGATACTGGATGAATTCACCGTTTTCCCCGACCCTGAGAAGGCTGTACGTGATTACGTTAAGAAACTCATGGGACGACTGGTATTCCTACAGTTCCTGCAGAAGAAAGGTTGGATGGGAGTACCTCTCAATAAAGAATGGGGTGAAGGCGACAAGGAATTCGTACAAAACCTCTTTGCCAAAACCGAAGACAAGGACCACTTCATAGACAATGTCCTTGAAAAGATATTCAATGACCTTAACACAGAACGCGAAGACGACAAGTCAAAGAATTATCGTTTCAAGATACCATATCTAAACGGTGGATTATTTGAACGTGACGAAACTGACAAGACCAATTTCCCTCTGCCTGCAAAGTATATGCAGGACATGCTCGACTTCTTTGCATCCTATAACTTCACTATCGACGAGAACGATCCTGATGATGCAGAAGTAGGGGTTGACCCAGAGATGCTTGGCCGTATCTTCGAGAACTTGTTGGAGGACAACAAAGACAAGGGTGCTTTCTATACGCCCAAGGAAATCGTAAGCTATATGTGTCGAGAGTCTTTGATTGCCTATCTGCAGACAGATATCGAGAAAGAGGAGCAGAAAGAAGCTATTCGCCAATTTGTAACAACACACCAATTCGTACCGCATCTGCCGAGCGACACACTTGATATGTTGAAGAACGTCAAGATCTGCGACCCTGCTATTGGTTCAGGTGCATTTCCAATGGGTTTGTTAAAGGAACTCTATCTATGTCGTACAGCACTTGAGGGCATTGACCAAAACAAGGCTGCAGAAATCAAGAAACATATTATCCAGCAGAATATCTATGGTGTGGACATAGAAAAAGGTGCCGTAGATATTGCCCGCCTCCGCTTCTGGCTCTCGCTGATTGTTGATGAAGAAACTCCGCAAGCTCTGCCAAACCTTGACTTTAAGATTATGCAGGGCAATTCGCTGTTGGAGCAGTACAAGGGTGCAGATCTGTCCACTATGACAGAAAAGACAGAGATGGACAGTTTGACTTTCTTTGATGGTATGATAGATGTGTATCGCAAAGACCTTCGCAAAATGCTTGCGGAATACTACAACTGTACCGACCACAAAGAAAAGAAATCTCTTCGTGCACGTATTGTAGATAATGTAAAGCAACAACTTCGCGAGCAAAGCATCAACGTTGACTTTGGCGACTTCGACCTCTCTGGAAACAACCAGTTCTTCCTTTGGCACACTTGGTTCTATGATGTATTCTCGCAAGGAGGATTTGATATTGTGATAGGGAATCCACCGTATGGAGAACTAAGAGATTTGGATGAAGAAGAACAACAAACCACTAGACTTTCGAAGTACTATAAGTATGCAAAGGGTGGGCGCATAAATCTTTTTCAGTTCTTTTATCCTCTCGCGTTAGATATAACTCGTAATGGTGCCATTTCTTCTTTTATTGTACAGAATTCACTAATGGCCGAAGAAACTACAGCCGCAAATAGAGACCTAATATTAAATCGAGCGTGCATAAGACACATGGATTCATTCCCTGAAAGGTATAATGTAAATAAGAGGGTGTTCAAAGATGTAACAATGAGTGTTTGTATTTGTATTGTTACAAAGCAAATTATAGATGATTATACCTTTACAATAGACGTGTGGAACGACAAAGAAATGTGTGATGGTAAGCATCTTGCTATTAGAAAGAGTGAAATTGTATCACTTTACCCTGATTCATTCATTTTGCCATCATGTACTCAAGAATCGTTATCAATTCTGATTAAGATTAGGAACAAGGCTAACTATCATATTTCTGCTCATGCAGGCGAAATAGATATGACGAAGTTCAGACCTTTATTCACTCAAAATGTGAGTGGTATAAGAATTATAACTGGTTCAAATATTGGCTCATATTTTATTGCTGAAGACGGATCACTTGGAAAAAACATCTTAGCTCCTGTTAAAATATTAGATAGTCTACAGAGATTAGAAACAATAAAAAAGAATAGAATTGTACTGCAAAGAATAACAGGAGTTAATGCAAAAAAACGATTTATAGGTGGAATGTTGAGTAGTTCGTTGTTGTGTGCGAATTCTACCAACTATATAAGCAGTTTAGACAATCAAATAAATCTCTACTATTTATTGGGAGTGTTGAATTCACGACTAATGACCTATTTCGACAAACTAACAAATACAAATGCTAATATAACAGCAAAGGTCTTATTCAATTTGCCGATAGTTCGTGACAAAGAAGACCATCCTATAATTGATATGGTTAAAAATATTCTTGAAGTGAAGCATATCAATCCCTCTGCTGACACCTCCTCAATAGAATCTGAAATCGACCAACTTGTTTATCAACTC
>JAFZVW010000063.1 GCA_017617635.1 Bacteroidaceae bacterium
GTCGAGCCAGATATCATAGTAGAACGGCCGCCAAACGTTCGCATAGGACATGAACAGACCAGAGTCGGGCCCTTCACACACGATGCGGGTGTAGCGATCAACGGTCAATCGGCAATCGGTACCGGCATGACGGTCGAGACGCTGAAGCCTGCCGCCGTTGCGGCAGACGACCGTGCCGGAATTGAACCAGTTGAAGCGCCGTAGAGGAAGTACCGTGTTGTCAAGCACCACACGAATGCCGGAATTGTCCGGATTGTAGCCGCCGATCATCTTCCCGATGTAGCTGTAGCATCCCGACGGCAGCGACTATTTACTTGATGGCAAGGACAATTCCTTGGAAAAAGACGAATAATATCGATAAGCCCAAATAATGCACATCAAACATAATACCAGATGGAGCCTGTTGCTCCTATTCCTTATAACCAGCATATCGTCGGCATTTGCACAGCAGCGGCTCAAGTTCCGCGTTGTTGACTTCAGCTACGACGCCTTTGACCAGACAGCACGCAACGAACGTTTCAAGAAGATAGACGGCAGCGGCTCGCCATACGCCATAGTAAAGGTATGCAGCGACAATTCCGACGATGACCTGCGCGAATACCGCTTCAACTTCGGCAACATGAACCACATAGTCGAAGACCACGACGGCGAACTATGGCTCTACGTACAGAAAAACGCCAAGACTGTAACCATCAGCCGCAGCGGCTATGCCACACTCCACCACTACGACCTGAACACAACCATCGAAAGCGGCAAGACCTACCGCATGAAGCTCAGCGCCCAAGGCCCCGTCATATATACCCAGATGGTAATGTTCACCATTACACCAGCCGACTCAAAGGCTCGAGTGACAATTATGCGAGAGGGCACAGAGCCGGCCGAGGAGGTCTTTGGTGACATCGACGAGACGGGTGGCGTGGCCAATGCACTGGAGTGTGGCACCTACACATACAAAGTTACCGCTATGAACTATCATTCCTCCGAGGGGCGCTTTACACTTGACAGCCAGGCAGATATTCATGAGGAAAAAGTCATTTTGAGACCAAACGGTTCGAATGTAACATTATCCGTTACCTCCAATGCTGACATATATATAAACAGCATCAAACGTGGCACAGGTAGCTGGACAGGCATGCTAAAGGCTGGTCAATATGCTGTCGAATGCCGTCAGGCAAATCATCGCCCATCCAAGCAGACAATAAGCGTTGAAGAGGGCAAAGATAAAACTATACAGCTTACACCACCTACGCCAATAACAGGAATACTTGCAATCACATCGCGCCCATTGGGGGCGAATATCAAAATAGACAGCAAGGACTACGGTACATCTCCCAAGAATATCACTGACATCCTGATAGGTCACCATACCATTGTAATCAGCAAGGACGGCTATGCACCCCAAACCGAGGATTTTGATATCGCCGAGAACGAGACACAAAGGGTGAATGTTACCTTGGAGAAATCTGTCGTTCCACAGGCAGCAACAGTTCCACAGACAAAGTCTGCCGATGGCGACAAAACCTTTACAGTCAACGGCATCACGTTTACAATGAAACCCGTTGCAGGCGGCACATTTACAATGGGTGCAACAGACGAACAAGGTAATGATGCAGAAAGCAATGAGAAACCAGCACACCAAGTGACATTAAATGATTACTTCATTGGCGAATCCGAGGTCACACAGGATTTGTGGCAAGCTGTAATGGGCAAGAATCCATCACAATTCAATATAGGAGTTTCTAATTTACCTGTAGAGCAGGTTAGTTGGAATGACTGCCAGAAGTTTATACAGAAGTTAAATAATATTACCGGCCAGAAGTTTCGCTTGCCAACCGAGGCAGAATGGGAATACGCAGCCCGTGGAGGCAAAAACAGTAAAGGCTACAAATACAGCGGTAGTAATAACATCGAGGATGTGGCATGGCATAAAGACAACAGCAGCTATAACACACATATAGTTAAAACCAAGGTTCCAAACGAACTTGGTATATATGACATGAGCGGCAATGTATGGGAATGGTGCAGCGACTGGTACGGCAGATACAATAGTAATGCACAGTCGGGTCCTGCAGGTCCCTTAAGTGGCTCTAACCGTATTCTTCGTGGAGGCTGTTTTTTCAGCAAAGCCATTACCAACCGTATCACCGATCGGAGCGTATACGCACCGGACTCTATCAGTGGCCGCATAGGACTGCGCCTTGCTATGAGTGCATCAGTCGACGAACAACAAAATCCTCCATCTGTAAATGTCCCTAATGTTGTAGATAATTCTTTTAAATCGAATGTTGTATCCTCTGAAGACAAATTTTTCACCGTCAAAGGTGTCACGTTTACAATGAAACCCGTTGCAGGCGGAACCTTTACTATGGGCGCAACGCCAGAGCAAGGTAGTGATGCTGACAAAGACGAAAAACCTGTACATCAGGTGACTCTAAGCGATTACTACATAGGCGAAACGGAAGTTACACAGGAACTCTGGCAGGCTGTTATGGGCAATAACCCGTCTAAATTTAAAGGATATAATCATCCTGTTGAGAAGGTTAGTTGGAAAGATTGCCAAGCGTTTATCCAAAAGTTGAACGAAGTAACAGGGCAGACATTCCGCCTACCTACCGAAGCTGAATGGGAATATGCTGCACGTGGAGGTAATAAGAGTAAGGGATATAAATACAGTGGCAGCAATAATTTAAACGATGTAGCATGGTATACAGACAACTGTGGTGGTACTCACCATGCTGTCAAGACCAGGCAACCAAACGAACTGGACATATATGATATGAGCGGTAATGTATGGGAATGGTGCAACGACAGGTATGGTAAGTATAAATACGATACTCAGACCAATCCAACGGGTCCCACAAACGGCTCTAACCGCGTGTCTCGTGGTGGCAGCTGGCTCCACGACACCTGGATCTGCCGTGTTTCTCTTCGCGGCCTCAACACGTCAGGCTTCCGCAACGACGGCTTTGGTTTCCGTCTTGCCATGGATGCCCAGAAATAATCCATCGATTCAGTAAACAACAATTAAAAGCAAAACTAAAAAACGATAAAATTTTTATATCTTTGCCTTATCATTCTCGTTTATTATTACTACATTTGTTGACGCAAAAAGACAATTACGGCAATGACAGTTCCACAAACTCAATTTGTAACGCTGGCTATCGGAGCCACTGCACAGAGCATGGGCATTAGTGCAACTGAGCTTTTTAATCGTCTGAAACGATACGGGTTGGTTCGTAGGCTATTGCTTGACTGCTATGATACACTTCATGCTGAAAGCATAGAAGGGGTGATATGGAATGTCCAGGAAGCTTTGAAGAACTGGGAAGCAAAGAAAGGAGGCCAGGGATGACAATACTCTACCACGGTTCATATATAAGCGTTCCTTCACCACTTACTGGCGTTGGTCGTCGCGAACTGGACTTTGGCCCAGGTTTTTACCTCACTAATCTCCGTGATCAAGCAGAACGTTGGGCACGCCGTGTTTGCGTAATCCGCGCGCTTGATACGCCTACGCTATCTTCTTACGAGTTTGATGAAACTCAGTTGCCAACCGATGTGCGTTGCCTCCGTTTGGAGCACTACGACCAAGAATGGCTTGATTTCATTGTTAGTAGTCGACGTGGCGAGGAACCTTGGAAAAATTATGACATAATAGAAGGCGGTGTAGCCAATGATCAGGTTATAGATACAGTAGAGGACTATTATGCCGGACGTATCACCGCCGAGCAAGCCATTGGTCAGCTATGTTATGCTAAACCCACACATCAGATGTGTATTAGTAATCAGAACATTGTTGACAGTTGTCTGTGTTTTGTCATTGCGGAACCAGTGGAAGAGGAAGGAGGTCAGGGATGAGAGACCAAGTACTATGGCGTAAAACAGGACGAATAGCAGCTCTTTTGGCCGAGCATCTTAATATTGATACAGAAAGAGCACTCGACCTCCTCTATAATTCTCGCACATACTCCTTGCTTATAAATCCAGAAAGTGGTCTGCAGCTACAAAGTGATGCCTACATTATTGCAGATATCCTGCGGGAACTAGATGCATAAGAGAGTTTCTTTCCGATACATATCTCTAGCGTATCTCAAGGATATGTCACGGATAACTCTAGGATAACTCACGGATATGTCAAGCATAACTCATGCGGAAATCCGATGGATCTCATGCCCGGGTCATATTGCTGTCCACTTGTTGTCCGCTTGTTGTTCAGTTGTTGTCCAGTTGTTGTCCAGTGTTTGACTGGACAACAAGCGAAGAAGAAGTGAAGATGAACTGTACAAGAGCCAGAGGGGAATATGAGCCCGATATGAGCCGGTTGGGGGTGGTGCTTGAGTAGTGCGTGACTAGTGCTTTAGTAATGCGTGAGAAGTGCGTGACTAGTGCTTGACGAATATATAATATAAACTATAGAGGAAAATGAGCAAGAAAGGTATTTCTAAGGGATTGGTTATGTTGGGCAGTCTGCGTAAGGCAGGGGTTACTACCTATATGAAGCAGGGGAGGGTGGTTACGCGTGTTGCAAGTTCGAATGAGAGACGCAGTAATACTCTGCCTCAGTTTATACAGCGACAGAAGATGCGGCATACTATAGCGCTGTGGAGAACGCTGAAATACTGTAAGACGATGTTTACCGAGCGTCAGACAGCATATCAGAATTTCGCCTCGCTGGCTAATCGCCTGCCCGTGGTCTTTGTGCCGGATATAGGACTGATGAGTGGTGCGTCGTTACTGATGCCCGGCATTCCCGTGAGTGATGGCAAGCTGCCGGCAATCCGTGAGCAGTTGGGCGAGGCAGACGGTATGCCTGCACTGCTGACTGACCTAAGTGGGGCAGGGTGGGACTGTCAGTCAAGGCTGTTGCTGTATACTGCCGAGCAGAACATAGAATTCGAGATGCCCCGGGTTCGCTTTAGCGTGCGTGATGTTTCGTGGGATGAAATGACCTTTGTGGACGGCCGCTATGTACTGAAGGACAATGTATTTGCCGACGACATGAAGGGTTGGGCACTGGTGTTGGTCAAGGGCGAGCGCTGTTCGCCGCAGACTATTGTCACACGTTGCACACTGTACGAACAGTACACAACGGAAGAGGCCTTGGAAAAGGCTGCCGACAGTTATGGCGGGCTTACGGATGCGCCGTTGTTTTCTACGCGTGAGTTTTAGAACCTGAGTACTGTGCCGCCCCAGCTGAGGCCGACACCAAAGCCTGTTATGAGCACGTCCATACCCTTTTGTATCGTGCCGTTGTCGAGGCATTCCCTGAGGCCAATCATCACGGTTGACGATACGGTATTGCCCTTGGTTGTGAGGTCGGCATGGAACTTCTCCTTGGGAATGCCGCATGAGCGGCGCAGGGTGTTGAGCATGTACTTGTTGGCCTGGTGGAAGACGAAGTAGTCGATTTCGTCCAGTGTGCGGTTGTTCTTCTTGAGTACATTCTCGACCAGTGGGGGAACATTGTCCACGGTGAAATAGTATATTCCCGAGCCGTCCATGTAGATATAGTCGTCGCGGTGTACGTGGCCGTCTTCGTCGGTGAATTCGGCTCCTGTAGGTGCCATGTGGCGAGATGCGCCGTTTTTGATAATCAGCTTTTCTGCTCCGCCGCCATCGGTGCCCAGTACGAAATCGCCTATCTCGGCAATGCCGTCGGTGGATATAAGGCAGGCTGCGGCTCCGTCACCGAATATTGTGCGGTTGCCTACATCCATGGGGTGTAGGTACTTGTTATAGGTTTCCGCAGTCAGTAGCAATACATTTTGGGCAATGCCGCCTGCTATCAGGCCTTTGGCTACGGCCAGTCCGTAGATGCATCCCGAGCACCCCAGGTTATAGTCAAAGGCACCTGCAGATGTGGGAATGCCCAACCTGTGCTGCAACACGCATGATGTGGAAGGCAGGAAATAATCCGGACTCTGCGTGCAAAGCAGCACAAAGTCTATGGTCTTGGGGTCAATATGATGCTCTTCAAACAGTTTCCGGGCAGCCTTTTCAGCCATGTCGCCTGCGGTTTCGTCCGCGCCTGCCAGATGACGTGATTCGACTCCCACTTTGCTCAGGACCTTCTCGCCTGTCCAGTCGGGGAAATCCTTGAGCAGTTCCTCGTTGCTGAGAACCTTCTCGGGCAAATAATATGATATAGCCTTGATGTATGCCATAGTATATTGTATTTGTTTCTTTCTGTATATGTTATTTCCTGATCACAATAACGTGGTCGGGTGTTTCCGGCTTGTCGGGCAGTGTGACGGACAGCCCGTTCTTCTTGTCAAATGTGTATGTGAGTTTTTCGCCTCCTGTGAAGTTGCTTACACTCCTGGGTTTCTTGTCCAACGGGATTGTGACGGTCTTTGTGTCGGGCCTGGTAACATGAATGTAGACGGTTCCGTCCTTCTGTGTCGTTGCTCCCCAGTCGCATGGCGGGGTGGGGCCTGCCGTGGTGTTGTAGAGGGTAATGCCGTATATTGACATCCATTCACCCAGTTCCTTCAGGCGCTGCAATGCTGCGGCAGGCAGCTGGCCGTTGGGCTGGGGGCCTATGTTGAGCAGGAGATTGGCGCCCTTGCCTGCGGTTTCTGTAAGCAGGCGTATTATCCGGGTGGTTGATTTGTAGTTGAGGTCAGTGACCTTGTATCCCCACATGCCGTTCATGGTCTGACAGGTCTCCAGGGGCAGACGGCTGACCTGTGCAGCCTTGTCCACGAAACCTGCGGTATTCTCGCCTGGCAGGTCGCGTTCGAATATCTGGAAGTCCTCGCCGTCATACGGTTTCATGTGGTGGTTGTTGCCCACCAGGCATTGTGGCTGCAACTTGTGAATCAGTGCGTATTGCTCTTCCAACTGCCAGTCGAAGGGTGTCGGGTCGCTGTCATGGTCCCACCAGCCGTCGAACCATATTGCACCTATCTTGCCATAGTCGGTAAGCAGTTCGGTAAGCTGGTTGTTCATGAACCGATAGTAATGGGGCCAGTCGCCTGTGGATGTCGTATCCTTGCCGCAATGGCGTCCGGTGCGCCCCATTGGGTAGTCGTCGCGCATCCAGTCGATGTGGCTGTAGTACAGGTGCAGGCGTATGCCTTCCTCGTGGCAGGCATCGGCAAGTTCCTTGACAACGTCACGCCCGAATGGTGTAGCCTTGACAATGTTGTAGTCGCTCTGCCTGGTGTTCCACATGCTGAAGCCGTCGTGATGCCTGCTGGTAAGGCAGATGTACCGTGCACCTGCGGCCTTGATGGCACGTACCCATTCACGGGCATCAAAGCGGTGCGGATAGAAGGCGTCTGCAGCCTTGGCATATTCGTTACGGTCGGGAACGCGGTTCTGCAGATACCATTCGCCCTGGGCAAATGTGCTGTATATTCCCCAGTGCAGGAATATGCCCAGCTTGTCGCCACGGAATTCCTCGCGTGCCTTCATGTTCTCGGGCGACGGATTGTAGGTCTGAGCCTGTGTGCTTATGGCGGAAAATGCCAGTATCAGGGCGAAGAGTATCTTTATCATGCTGCAAATATAGCGAATTTTATTATATTTGCCTCATGAAACGTACATTTTTGCCTCATTTTCTTTTAACGTTCTGCTGCGTTTTGCTGTGTTCGGGCAGTGTGCCGTTTGTACAATGGCGTGGTGTGATGATAGACGTGAGCCGGCATTACTATCCCGTCCAGGAGTTGTACCGGCAGGTGGATATCATGAGCAACTATGGACTGAACGTCCTGCACCTGCACCTTACCGATGCGGCAGGATGGCGGCTGGAGATACGCAAATACCCGCGTCTTACGCAGTTGGGGGCATGGCGTACAAGGCCGGTATGGAAAGACTGGTGGGAATTGAGGACATACAGCGACAGCATAAGCGGCTATGGGGGATACTATACACAGGAACAGATGCGGCAGCTGGTACGGTATGCACAGGCCAAAGGCGTTACAATTGTACCTGAAATTGAATTCCCTGGGCATAGCGAGGCGGTCTGTGCCGCCTATCCGCATATTGCATTCGACCATGCTGAGTTGGATATGTCCAATCCTGAGACTTTCAGGTTCATGCAGGATGTCCTTCAGGAGGTTGCTGAGATCTTTCCGTCGGCATATATACATTGCGGAGGAGACGAGAGTGCTACGCAGAAGGATGCCTATATACCTTCGATCCGCAAACTGAACGGAATAGTGCGCCGGCTGGGTCGCAAGATGATAATGTGGGACGAGGCTCTGACCGATGACCTTGCCGACAGTTCGATCGTCATTATGGTATGGAGGGATGCGCAATATGGAGCCAGGGCTGCTGAACTGGGGCACGAAGTCATTATGTGTCCGAGCTCCTACTGCTATCTGGACAGTTATCAGGACGCTCCTGCAACACAGCCGGAGACCATGGGCGGCTACCGTCCGATAGATAGGGTGCTGGAAGTTCGCAACGTACTGCCAAAGGAACGCTTGCTGGGTCTGCAGGCAAATGTCTTTACCGAATACGTGCCTACCGTTCAGTTGCTGGAATATCAGCTTTGGCCGCGGGCGTTGGCTGTTGCGGAGATCGGGATGCGGCGCAACAGGCCTCTACAGCGGTTCAGAAAGTGGGCAATACACGTCGCAGACAGCTTGCGTGCGGCTGGCGTAAATGCATTTGACTTGAGGAATGAGCAGGGACAGCGTCCGCAGGCCTTGAGAAAAGCCGGGCATCTCGCGCGGGGATGCAGTGTCACCTTCGGTAACGGCTGCCGTTACAGTAGTATCTATCCGGCATCTGGCGACAATGCTCTGACCGATGGCATGCAGGGTACATGGAACAACAACGACGGACGCTGGCAGGGGTTCTGCTGCGATATAGACATTACCATTGATTTGGGGCGCGAGAGGACCGTCAGTCAAGTCACACTGCCATTCATGCAAATTACAGGTCCGGGGATATTCCTGCCCCTGGCAGTAACAGTCGGCTTCGACAACGGGGCAGCGTCACCCATGCATCAGGCATTGGACGGTTGTGCTCCAAATGCCGTTGCTGCAGTTGCGGGTACAACCCCGTACGCAATAGCCGCATATAGCTATACAGGCAAAACCAGGACACGCTATATACGTATCCGGGCTCAGCGCATTGCACGGGGCGGCTGGCTGTTTGCTGACGAGGTGATTGTCAGGTGACGGTAGGGAGTCCTACATCTTTGCCATTGCCTGCTCGAGGTCGGCAATGATGTCATCTACATTCTCGATTCCCACGGACAGACGTACCAAGTCCGGCGAGATGCCTGCCTCGCGCAGCTGCTGGTCGGTAAGCTGGCGGTGTGTGTGGCTTGCAGGGTGCAGGACGCATGTGCGGGTGTCGGCAACGTGTGTCACGATTGAAATGAAGTCCAGATTGTCCATGAAGCGGATTGCCTCCTCGCGACTGCCTTTAAGACCGAAGGCAATTACTCCGCATATTCCGTCAGGCAGGTACTTCTTTGCCAGTCCGTGCTGCGGGTTATCGGGCAGGCCTGCGTAGTTCACCCAGTTGACCTTGGGGTTCCTGTCAAGCCACTCGGCAACCTTCTGTGCATTGGCACAGTGCTGGCGCATGCGCAGTGCCAGTGTCTCGAGACCGAGGTTCAGCAGGAAAGAGTTCTGCGGGGCAGGTATGGAACCCAGGTCGCGCATCAGTTGTACTACCAGCTTGGTGGTATATGCCATCTTGCCGAACGACTGGGTATAGGTCAGTCCGTGGTAGCTTTCATCGGGAGTGGTAAGACCGGGGAACTTGTCCTTGTGCGCATCCCAGTCGAAGTTGCCGCTGTCTACGACGGCACCGCCGACCTGGGTTGCATGGCCGTCCATGTACTTGGTGGTGGAATGGACTACAATGTCGGCACCCCACTCGAACGGGCGGCAGTTGATTGGTGTTGCGAATGTGTTGTCCACAATCAGGGGCACACCATGTCTGTGAGCCATGTCGGCAAAGCGCTGTATGTCGAAGATCTTGCCGCCGGGATTGGAGATTGTCTCACCGAAGAAGGCCTTGGTGTTGTCCCGGAAGCAGGCTTCTATCTTCTCGTCATCCCATTCGGGGTCGACGAAGGTGCACTCGATACCCAGTTTCTTGAGTGTAACACCGAACAGGTTGAAGGTCCCGCCGTATATATTATTGGAAGTGACAATGTGTCCGCCTGCTTCACACAGATTGAATATTGCATAGAAATTGGCAGCCTGTCCGCTGGATGTCAGGACACAGCCTACACCGCCTTCGAGGGCGGCTATCTTCTGTGCAACGGCATCGTTGGTGGGGTTTGCAAGACGTGTATAGAAGTATCCGTTGTCCTTCAAATCGAAGAGGCGTGCCATCTGGTCGCTTGTCTCGTAACGGAATGTCGTACTCTGATAAATAGGGAGCTGCTGAGGCTCGCCTTTCTTTGCTTTCCATCCGCCATGAATGCAGACGGTTTCCAGATTCTTTTTCATAGATTGCTTATGGTATAAATTATATTTGAATCAGTCGTATATTCGGTCGTGCATCTCCTTGTCCTCCATGAAGCAGGGGTGTACAGGCCCGAAGTCGTGTCCGAAGACGTATTCTGCACCCAGCGAGATGGCTCGTTGGATGAATTCCTCTCCCTTGGCTACGGCATTGTCCAGGTCATAGCCTTTGGCAAGATATGTAGCAATGGCAGAGGCAAACGAATCTCCTGTGCCGTTTACGTTGTTGGTCTGTATTCTCTCTTTGCGGAATTCTGTGACACAATCGGTTTCCCTGTTGTACAGATAGTCGCACAGCATGCCGTCGCGCTCGATTGACTTGACTATTACCGAGCATCCGCTCTGTGCCAGTGTGCGCAGGTCTTTCTCAACGTCTTCGACAGGATGTCCAAGCAGGACGGCAGCTTCGCGGTAGTTGGGGGTGATGAGAGTCGCAAGCGGGAAAAGCAGTTCGCGGTATGCCTCAATCGCCTCGTCGTTCACCAGCTTCTCTCCCACACTGTTTACGATTACAGGGTCTATGACCTTGATTACGTCGGGATATTCCCTTAACTTGCCGGCAACTCCACGGATGATTTCTTCCGATGGCAGGACGCCTGTTTTCACGCATTGGGCACCTACATCGCCAAGAAAGGATTCCGTTTGCGAAACTATCAGGTCAACTGGCAGGTGGGTGATGCTCTTTATATGGCGTGTATCCTCGTCCACAATGGCAGTAAGGGCACAGGCTGCATAGCCGCCGCAGGCTGTAATCGCCTTGATGTCAGCCTGCATGCCGGCAGAACCCAGGGGCTCGCTGCCTGCAATCAGGAAGACTATGTTCAGTTGTTTCTTCATTTGTTCGGTTTGTTGTACTTTGCCCCGTAATGGCTATGGTATCAGCAATGAGGAGTCTCCGTAACTGAGGAACCGGAATTCGTGTGCCATGGCGTAGTCATATATTGTGTGCCAGTCACCGTTGCAGTTCTTGCAGGGTTGGTTGATGAATGCAGATACCAGCAGCAGCAGCGTGCTTTGCGGCTGGTGGAAGTTGGTAACCATCATCTGTACGATTTTGTAATTGTATCCCGGGGCTATGATAATCTGTGTGCTGGAATGCAGTACGTCCAGATTATATTGTTCCATGTATTCGAGCAATCCCGTCAGGGCTTCTGTTGCTGGGACTCTAGGTATTTCGTCACTGTAGGGCATCCATTGTGGTACATGCAGTTCTATGGCATAGCCGCTTGCCTTGCCTGATTGCATGAGCTGTCTGGCTGTCAGTCCCATGTAATACAGGCTTTCCAGTGTGCGGACGCTGGTTGTGCCTACGGCAATTGCCTTGGCATCATGCCTGATTAGTTTCTGTACGGTTCCGCGCTGCACGGCAATGTGCTCGGTATGCATGTCGTGGTCACCGATTTCCTCAGCCTTGACAGGCTTGAAGGTTCCGGCACCTACATGCAATGTGACTTCCTCGCGTTCGATATGACGGTCATCAAGTGCAGCAAGTACCTGGGGGGTGAAGTGCAGGCCTGCGGTCGGAGCGGCGACGCTGCCCTTTATCTTGCTGTATACGGTCTGGTATGTCTGCAGGTCACTGGCCTCTGTTTTGCGGTTAAGATACGGTGGAATGGGCAATTCTCCGCACGCTTCGATGATTTCGCTCCATGCATGGCCGCTGTTCCAAGTAAACTGGATGACCTGGCTGGTACCGTTTGTTCCTGTGCGTTCTGCAGAAAGAATAATGTCTTCTCCGTTTATGCTTATGGTACGCTTCAACAATCCCTGCTTCCACTTCTTGCTGTTGCCTACCAGGCAGAACCAACGGCATTTGTCCCGACAGGCGAAATTCTCCTGATACTCGGCAGGCTGGGCAGGTTCGAGAAGAAATATCTCGACCAGTGCGCCGGGCTGGCTGGCGTCCCCTGCGGATTCCTTGCGGAAATGCAGCCTTGCACGGATGACCTTAGTATTGTTAAAGACCATAAGCGCACCCTCCGGAAGGTAGTCGGGGATGTTGCGGAAAACGTCCTCGGCAATCTTTCCCTGACGGTATACCAGAAGTTTGCTGCTGTCGCGCTGCGGCAGCGGGTATTTGGCAATCCTGTCGTCCGGCAAATTGTAGTTGTAGTCCCTTATATGTATGTGTTTTGGCTCCATTTCGGAATATTTTGTGCGCAAAGTTACGACTTTTCGGGCTTTTTTATTAATTTTGACGCGGGAAAATCACTAAAACCAAATAAACAGTCATGAAAAAAACGTTATTTCTCCTGCTTGTGGCATTCGTGGCCATATCGGGAGTCGGTGCCCAGAACGAAGGTGAGAGCAAGCAGGTGGACAAGGTTCCTGTAGACCGCAGGTCCTATCCTGACTATGTGGATCCGCAGGAGGCATGGGAGCCGGAACCTAGTCTGCTTAAGTTCGGGCAGATGGCCGGTAACAGCAGCCGTGCAAAGGCTATGCGCAAGGTTACAGCTTCGGAGTTGCCTGATCATTGGAACAATGCAGACTTCAAACATTTCCCTGCCGTGTTCAACCAGAGCGGTGGCTCGTGCGGTTCAGCAAGCCGTATCAGCTATATGTTCACTCATGAGATGAACTCGTTCCGTGATGCAGACGCATCGGACCTGTATAACCGCTATCCTTCTCATTTTGTATGGCTGCTGACATACGGTAACAGCGGCAAGGACGCATTTGTGCAGCATGTGGGTGTTCCGAGTGCCAAGACCTATGGCGGTATCACCACCAGTAGCATCTACGGCAGCAATGCGGATACCCAGGATAACAACTTTGGCTGGATGCAGGGCTATGAGAAATGGTACGAGGGATTCTTCAACCGTATGCTGAAGCCAACTTCCAACCCATATCATGTGGGTACTGAAACCGGACGCCTGGCAGCAAAGGCATGGCTGTACAACCATGCAGGTGACACGGATTTCCATAGCGGCGGTCTGATAGGTCTTGGCGTTGCCAGCAGCGGTAATTGGCAGAGGATTCCTGCAACGGCAAACAATACTGCCGCAGGCGTAAGCAATATGTACTATGTCCATGCATGGGGTACCCAGGTGGACCATGCCGTTACAATGGTCGGATGGGACGACCGTATTGAGTTCGACCTGGACGGAAACGGTGTTGCCGGAGAGGTGGACAAGGACGAGGTCGGTGCTTGGATTATCGTAAACTCGTGGGGTAACTGGTGTAATGGAGGTTTCATCTACTGTCCGTATGCAAATGCAGGTCCTACCGGCTCGAAGTATGGCGGCAGCTGGGGAGGATATTGGACAGGTGAGCTGTACAAGGTCCGTAAGAACTACCGTCCTTTGCGCACGATAAAGCTGAAGATGCAGTACAGTCGTCGCAGTGAGCTGAAACTGCAGTGTGGCGTAAGTGCCGATGTCAATGCGACAAAGCCTGAAAGCACAATCGACATGCACCATTTCATATATGCCGGTGACGGTAACTACGGAAATACAAATCCTGCTCCCGAGGTTCCAATGCTGGGCAAGTGGAGCGACGGTACGCTGCATGCCGAGGCAATGGAATTCGGATATGACCTGACAGACCTGACTGAAGGCTATGACCGCAACAAGCCGCTGAAGTACTTCTTCATCGTCAACACCAAGTCATGGGCTGCTGGCGAGGGTAAGATCCTGGGAGCAAGCATGATTGACTATGAGCATGACGCAGAGGGTATCGAGACACCGTTTGACTTTGGCGAGAATGCCGAGATTGAGGTTCTGAACGCAGGTGAGCAGACAATAATCAGCGTGGTAGTGCAGGGTGCCGGCTATTATGCGCCCAATTCCCTGTCAATCAATGACGGCCGTCTGACATGGATGGCTCCTGACCTGAGCAGTCATTCAGTGGTCAAGTATAACGTTTACTATGATCAGTACAAGATTGCGGAAACCACGGAGAAATACTATGACTACGACCAGTCGACAGGTGATGCCGTGTACAGTGTGTCTGCTGTCTATGAGGATGGAACTGAGTCTTCGAAGGTCAGCATACCTACACCTGTAGGTTCGCAGGGATCGGACAATCATGTTATAACGTTTAACGGCGGCGGTTTCAGTATTCCTGATGTATTTGCTGCAAGCTATCCCAAGTGTACCATTGAGTTCCTGATAAAGCCTACGTCATTCTCGAACTATGACTGTATGGCAGGTCCGGGATGGGGTACATGGTATCAGCATTGCGATGCAAGCGGCAAGTATTATTGCGGATGGAATACTGGCAGCGACCGCATAACCAGTTCCAGCTCAATGACCCTGACGTGGCAGCACATGGCAATTGTCGTTAACGGCAGCAAGTTGACATTGTTTAGGAACGGAACGTCAGTAGGAAGTATAACCTCGAGCAATTTCAATGGAATAGGCGGATTCGGAGACTTCGTCTTTACAAACGGATCGAACGGCCAGTATGCCAAATATGACGAGATTCGTATATGGAACACGACGCGTACGACAACGGAGCTGAAGGGCGGCAATTCGGGCAAGGTGGAGTATACCGGCAGTATGATGCCTGAAGGTCTGATTGCCTACTACAAGGGTGACACCTTCCAGGGCGAAGACGGAAATACATACCTGCGCGACTGTGTCGGAGGACACCATGCACAATTGCTTGACGACAATTTTGCCGAGGAAGTTGACAATTCTCTGGTATTGAAGACACCGTCAGCATCAGGAACGCTGAGCATTAACGCTACAGGCCAGGTATATACGGATACGCCGGTCAAGCTGACCGCAAAGCGCAACTATTGTGTCAAGAGCATATCGTGGACAATTCCTGAATTGGGGATTGAGAACTCTGCAACGCTTGAGCCGGTTGTCACGTTCCCGAGAGAGGGAACATTTGACGTGACGGTGAACGGTGTATCCTATGCCGGAGGCGAGGTTACAAAAACTGCTCAGGTTACCGTTGTCAGGAACGAGGAGGCTATAGATGCGACGTTCACACCTACGTCAACACTTGTCAATGCGGGTGACCGTGTAAGCTTCAATCCCAATGCGGTACAGTCCGGCTGTTCGTACAGGTGGCATTTCGAGGGTGCTGAGGTCGAGGATGTTAACAGCGTCAGCGCTGCAGCCACTTACAAGACTGCCGGTGTGAACACTGCTACACTGACGGTAACCGCTCCTGACGGACGCTCGGCAAGCTCAAGTGTTGATATTACCGTGCGCAGGGTTGCTCCGGTTGCCAACTTTGATGTTGACAATACCATCCTGTTTAAGGGCGAAAGCATCACCATGACAAGCACCAGTAAGTATGATCCGACTGAATACCAGTGGATTCTGGCTAATTCCACCGGCACTACCATTGTCAAGGATGCAGGGCCTCAGTATTCATATACTCCGACGGAAAGCGGCCGGTACAGTATTACGCTGAATGCCGCCAACGACGTGGGTCAGAACAGTACGACCAAGGAAAATGTCTTTGTTGTGGCAAATGATGACAGCCAGAACGGCTTGTTCTTTGGCGAAAGTTACAAGAACGCACGTGCCGACTTTCAGACCCAGCCTATAGCTGCCGGTGCTAAGGTTGCATACACCGTGGACTTCTGGGCAAATATCGGTAACCTGCAGGATTATTGCCTTGCAATAGGTCAAAGTGGAGTATGGGAGATATATGCCGGAGCTAACGGCAAAATGTGTCTTGAAGCAGAAGGCACTACGGCAGAGTCAAGTGCAGGGTTTGTTGTTCCCGGTGAGTGGCACAACTACTGTATCAAGCATACTACTTCGGGCATCGTTTCTTTCTGGCGCGACGGTGTGCAAGTCGGTTCGAATGTTTCCGGGCAGTATGCAGGTATGCCTGAATGTACCCGTTTCTCAGTAGGAACACTGATAGAGGACGGTGACAACAAGACAGGCAAGCCTTTCGTGGGCTCTATTGACGAGCTTCGTTTCTGGGGTGCGAGTATTACTACCTCAAATATGAAGAAATTCATAAACCGTCATCTTGACGATGCTGAGGAACTGGTGGAAAGCACATCCAAGTTGCTGGCATACTATGACTTTAACCAGAACGGCGGTGCTGTAATTCCGGACCGCACGGGCCGGGGTAATGAGTTGACCCGTTACAACTTTGGACCCGAGGGTGACGCGTGGGGATTGAGCAAGGGTGTGTTCACCTTGGATTTCAACACTGCTACAACCACAGACGTTACATCAAAGGTATCCAACAACAAGCGTGCCTTTACACGAAGCAATGACATCGTCAACAGCACGGTTGCCAACCGTTTCTACAAGATTACCAAATGGACACTGGAGAATACGACCGTTGAGGATGGTATTACTACCGGCGTGCATGTAGATACAAATAAGAACAGTGACTTCACTTGTACGACAGGGTGGGATAATTTCGGTGAACTTACCAACCATAAGGCATATCAGGTAATCACCCTGGATCCAGGCTTCTATACACTGACGGTGACATTCGGTCAGCATGGTGGCGCAGGTGATAGCTATCTGGTAGCGGCTGAAGGCGATCTGGGCCTGCCAAATGTTGATAAGCTGAACGAGGCATTGGGCTATAATAGTCTGACTGGCGATGCCAATACTACGTGTTCGATGCAGTTCCTCGTAGATGAGACCAAGCAAATATCACTTGGTGTCCTGGTAGGTAGCATGACTGGTAACAGTATATTTACAATACAGAAGTTCCAGTTGAAGAAATCTCCGGTTGAAATTATCACCGGCATCAGCGACGTCACTACCGAAAAGGCTGATAGTGACAGCAATGGCTTCTATGACCTGCAGGGACGCAGACTGCAGCATATCACCAGTCCGGGCATGTACATTGTCAACGGCAAGAAGGTTATGATCAGGTAAGAAGTATATGCTACATAAAGAAAGAGAGGACTCATTCTGATGTGACCCCGAAAAGTTGGACATTAAATTAAACATTAATTATTCAACTCTCTATAGTAGTGAGCTCGGTATTGTACCGGGCTCATTCCTTTTAACCTCAGTTTTATTCTTTTATTGTTATACCAATCAATATATTTTCTTAGCGCTTTTTCAAAGTCCTCTATGCTCTCAAACTTGTTAGCATACAAAAGTTCGTTCTTCATCAGGCCAAAGAAATTCTCCATCATTGCATTATCCAGACAGTTACCTTTACGTGACATGCTCTGCGTGATATCATGGTCTTTAAGCATCTTTTGGTACATGCCATGCTGATAATGCCAGCCTTGATCCGAGTGCAGAGTGAGACCATATAGTTGCGGATACTTCTTAAAAGCCTTCTTGAGCATAGAGATGACCATCTTTAGGTTGGGACTGGTAGAAATAGTGTAAGATATAATCCCGCCATCAAACATATCCAATATGGGCGACAGGTACAGTTTCCTGTCGTTTATGCATACTTGGGTAACGTCTGTAGTCCATTTCTGGTTGGGTCTGTCTGCACAGAAATCACGTTCCAGTACATTAGGAGCAATCCTGCCTATTTCCCCTTTATAGGAGTGATAGTGCCGTTTCTTGGTCTTTGCCTTAAGTCCCATCTGCTTCATCAGCTTATGTATAGTCTTGTGATTAATAACCATATCCTCATTACGCAGTTCCATACAGATCCGCCTGTATCCGTAGCGCCCATGATTCTTGTCATATATCTGCTTTATACGTTCCCTGATTCCATCATATCCATCGCTGGCGTCCATATGCGACATGTGGTAATAGAATACAGAACGAGCCATCTTCATCCTATGCAGCATAAACTGCAGGGGATGTCCCTCACGCCTTAGTTCTTCGATGGCCCTTGCCCAATCTCGCGTAGTCGGGCATTCCTTTCCTCGACTAAGGCTCTCACTTTTTTTAGCAGAGCATTCTCTGTCTTGAGCTCCATATTCTCTTTACGGAGCCTTTCAAGTTCTGTGAGCGGTTTGCTGTTCTTTCTCGGTCTTCCCATACCTGGCGGTCTGCCTCGTTTCTTAACGACCTCAAATGCTGTCCAACCATGTTCTCTGTACATCTTTAACCATACAGATATTCTTTGAGAACTCGCACCATATTTTAACGAAGCTGCGTGCAAAGTTAAATGATTTTCTTCAACATCAAGCACAATTGTCTTTTTTAATGCAAAATCTGCATTGATATTCTTTTTTTTGAGTAAGCCTGCTTGACCTTCTAATTGATAACGACCCCATAATACATGAAGACGATTCTCGTTAATTCCATACTCCATGCGTATAGAATGAATGGATCTTCCATCTTCAATCATATGCATGAACTTCAAACATTCTGCATAACCATGCTTCTTTCTTTTTGACATAATAAACCCCGAAAGTTTTTTGTCTAACTTTCGGGGTTCACCTCA
>JAFZVW010000064.1 GCA_017617635.1 Bacteroidaceae bacterium
CATACGCCTCGACCGAGACGGGCATCGTCTGCTCCTACAACTTCAACGACGGCAGAACCAAGCCCGGCTGCTGCGGTCCGGCACTGCTCAATTCCCAGGTCTTCATAACCGAAGAAGGAACCATCGCCTGCAAGGGCAGCACACTTATGAGCGGATACATGAAAGAGCCTGAACTCACGGCCGCTGTGCTGAAGGACGGCTGCATCTACACCGCCGACAGCGGATATCTCGACGACGAAGGCATGCTGCATGTACAAGGGCGAAACGACGACATAATCAATATCGGCGGCTACAAAGTGGACCCTGTCGAGGTCGAAAACAGGGCACTTGCCTTCGATGGCGTACAGGACTGCATCTGTATTGCCGACACCCATCCGGTAGTCGGAAACATACTGAAACTATTGGTTAAGACAAACGGCAACAAGCCATTGGACAACAAACAGATAGCGCGTTTCATAGCACAGACGCTGGAGCCATACAAAGTACCAGTGCGCTACGAATGCGTCGAAACAATCAACCGCACACCAAACGGCAAACTTGACAGAAAATCATATCGCACGAAATAACATGAGCAAAAGGGTAGTAGTTACAGGAATAGGCATCTGGTCCTGCATCGGCAGCAATGTCCGGGAAGTCAGGGATTCACTTTACCAAGGCAGGTCAGGCATAGGCATTGCCTCCGACCGCAAGGAATACGGCTACCGGTCACCCCTCACCGGAATCATCCCGCGTCCGGACCTCAAAGGACTCGTAGGACGCCGACAGCGCGAAGGCATGTCCGAACAGGCCGAATTTGCCCTCATGGCATCCCACGAGGCATTCAATATGGCAGGCATCGACGAACAGTACCGCACACAGAACGAAATCGGAGTCATCTTCGGCAATGACTCATCTGCCAAAGCCATTGTCCAGTCAGACCACATAATGCAGCAGACCGCAGACTCCGAACTGATAGGAGCCGGCAACATCTTCCAGGCAATGAACTCGACCGTAACCATGAATATGAGTTCCGTCTTCGGCCTGCGCGGAATCAATTTCTCGGTCAGTGCAGCATGCGCCAGCGGCAGCCATTCCATAGGCCTCGCCTATACCCTTATACGCCAGGGTCTGCAAGACATGATTCTCTGCGGCGGAGCTCAGGAAGTCAATAAATACGCCATGTCCTCGTTTGACGCCCTTGGAGTTTTCTCGAACAATACTGAAAATCCCTCAAGAGCATCCAGACCCTTTGACAGTGACCGCGACGGACTCGTTCCCAGCGGCGGCGCGGCAGCACTAGTACTGGAAGAATACGAACACGCACTCCAGCGCGGAGCAAACATTATCGCCGAGATTTGCGGCTACGGTTTCTCAAGCAACGGCGCAGCGATGAGCGCAGCCAGCGACCAGGGCTCCTACATTGCCATGACACGTGCCCTGGCAGATGCCGGAATCCCCGCCGATGACGTTGACTACATCAATGCCCACGCAACCGGAACCCCACAGGGAGACATGCTCGAGGCAATAGCCCTTGACAAGCTGTTTGGCGGAAAGAAAGCCTATATCAGCAGCACAAAGTCCATGACCGGACACGAATGCTGGATGGCAGGAGCCAGCGAAGCCGTCTACAGCATCATCATGATGCAGAACAGCTTCATTGCCCCCAATGTCAATCTCGACAACCCCGACGAATACTCAGCAAAACTCAACATTGCCCGCCAAACCATAGATACCGAAGTCAACGTTGTACTCAGCAACTCCTTCGGCTTCGGCGGCACCAACAGCGCCCTCGTGATTAAAAAAAGTGGTCAGATTTGACCACTTTTATTTTGCACCCTTTCTCCTGTTACACTCACGGCACAGCATCTGGCAGTTTTCTATGACAGTCCGGCCGCCATCGCGCCACGGTGTAATGTGGTCACCCTCCATGAATTCATAATCTTCTTGAACTTCTTCATATCGAAGTTCGTTATCGCCCAGTTAAGGACATTCTGGAAGTAGCTCCACAGATTGTTGGCATTCGGGTCGTGCTGATGCTCCCTTTCGATGTCAGTCATCTGCGTGTAGAACTCATCTTTTTTTGCCGTCTTGGCAGCATTAAGATTCTTGTTAGCCATAACGATTGATAGTTTTGTTTCTGCACTGACTATCAATCGCCGCATAAAAAAGCGTGATGCCTCTTATGCGATGAACTTTGGGGCATGCGTATGTCGTGGACAGTTGCATACGATGATACGGTATGTCCAGATGAATCCGCAACGATTGGCTACCAAACGTCTGAAGCCTGGCTATTTCCGCGTGCAGAAGGATATAGAGATTGCCGGCAGAAAATATGATGGCGTAGGGAATGCAACGCTACTGCAGGCTGAACATTTCGAGCCAGTACATGTACGAAATGTTATGGTAAAAGGCGCAGAACAAGGTAATCCCGAACCATTGCGTAATTATATGAATGGCTGTGTTCTGGCTGCTCGTAAGGGAGCAGTGATGGTCTCGCCGTTTATCTCTCCACAGGAGCGGCAGGTAATGAATGTGCTGTTACATGAGCAACGCCCATTTGTCCTGCTCGCGGACAATGGCTTCCGTGATTACTACAAACCCGCTGATGAACTGTTTGATGCGTGTGCAGCAGGTCGGTTGCTGATACTCAGCCCATGGCCTTACGACGAGGGGAAGCGTCACATCAGTCGTACGGAATGCGTGGCTCTCAACACCATGGCAGAGGAAATCTGCAATTATCTGAATGGTACAGAGTCTTAAGACAATGTTGCCTAACAATAGTCTATTTCTATAAGGGCTCTATGGTATGGTAGGGATAACACAAGCTTGTTGAACTGAAAAAGGAGATAATATTTCAAATTTTTAAGTATTTGTTGTGTTTGTATTGAAAAATCAACTATATTTGCCATTGAATTCTCGTTTAGGTTATAGCGATAACCACATACTCTTGATGTGCGGATGGGTGTAGACCCCGATGCAGAAGGGGTAAAAATGGGATTCATATAATAACTAAGGCGTTTACTTGACGCTTTGTTCTTGACGTACCGAAACCTGAGA
>JAFZVW010000065.1 GCA_017617635.1 Bacteroidaceae bacterium
CTCTACCAACTGAGCTATGGCACCAGCGATTGTTTCTGTTTTGCGAGTGCAAAGGTAAGGTAATTTATTCTAACAGCCAAAGAATTTAGTGTATATTTTCGTTTTGTGTAAAAAATTAATCATTATAGCATATTTTTCTTACTATATAAAGCTGTGTTTTATAATAATTTGGTAACTTTGCACAAAATAAAAACAGTTTTTCGGATAGTAGCGCAGTTGGTAGCGCACTACGTTCGGGACGTAGGGGTCGGGCGTTCGAATCGCCTCTATCCGACACAATGGATATCGCAACCAGACCTATAATCCGCATCATTATGCCCATTGCTGCATGGTGTTGCGGATTTTTCTTTTGTTTTATAACCGGGCAAGTCCTAAGAGAGCATTGGACACAATGCTCAATTGGTGCAGGGTTGATACATTGGTGGAATGATATTGCTATACTATTGCAGCATAGACTTGAGACAATGCCTCTAAGCAAGGACACTATGTCGCAATTGATGGCTTTGACTTTGGGTAAACGTGAATACCTGTCTCCTGAACTGAAGAGTCTGTACCGGAATGCCGGGGGAACTCATATATTGGCTCTGTCTGGAATGCACCTTGGCATTGTATACGGGATGTGTCGGATTCTGATTAACAGAATATTCTATACAAAATACAAGTGGTTTGGAGTCATATTCGCTTTAATGCTAATCTGGAGCTTTGCATTGTTGACAGGCTGTCCTATGAGCCTGATAAGGGCTGCGGTCATGGCTTCACTGTTAATTACGCTGCAGGCAACAGGACGTAACAGGAATATACTGGACATACTGTCCCTAAGCGTCTCGATAATTGTGATGACCGACCCGGCAGCGGCATTTGACATAGGATTCCAATTGTCATGCGCTGCTATGCTGGGAATTATTCTTATAGCCAATCCAGAAATAACTGATTATGTACGTAATGAAGGGAGCATAAAATTCCTGGTTTCTGCTATATGGATATCTTTTGCCGCACAATTAGCGACAGCCCCATTATGTATCTGGTATTTTCATTCCCTGGCTCTGTACAGTACACTTACCAGCCTTTTTGCCATACCTATAACAACAGCAATAATATACTGCAGCATTGGAATATACCTTGGGTGGGAATTTATGATTCCGGTTGTTGAATTTCTTATTCATCTGGAAAACACGCTCATGGAGTCAGTAAGTGCGCTGCCTTATTCATATATTACATTCTAAGAAAAAAAGCGTCCACTCCTATTGGAATGAACGCTTTATAGTGTCGTTGCTAAAGCTGATTACTCTGCAGTTTCTGCAACTGGTTCTGCTACGGTTTCTTCTGTAGCCGGAGCAGGAGTTTCCACCTGAGCTTCTGCGCTTTTCTTGCCTGAACGGCGAGTGCGCTTTGCTTTCTTGGCTGTCTTAGCCATGTTCTCATCAAAATCAACAAGTTCGATGAAGCACATCGGAGCATTGTCGCTTGGACGGTTTCCTGTCTTGATGATACGCGTGTAGCCACCAGGACGGTCTGCAACCTTAGCACTGATTGTGCCAAACAGCTCTGTTATAGCCTGCTTGTCCTGCAGATAACTGAAAACCACACGACGTGCGTTCGTTGTATCTTCCTTTGAGCGAGTAATGAGTGGCTCTACATATTTCTTGAGAGCCTTGGCCTTTGCCACAGTCGTAGTGATTCTTTTGTGCATGATCAGAGAAACGGCCATGTTGCTCAGCATAGCTGCTCTGTGGGATGCAGTACGACTCAAATGATTGAATTTCTTATTATGTCTCATAATTAGCTTTAATCTTTATCTAATTTGTATTTTGAGATGTCGGTTCCAAACGACAGATTCAGACTCTCCAGCAAATCATCAAGCTCGGTGAGCGATTTCTTACCAAAGTTGCGGAACTTCAACAGGTCTGTCTTATTGAATTGTACAAGATCACCGAGTGTTTCAACATCGGCAGCCTTGAGACAATTGAGGGCACGGACACTGAGATCCATGTCTACCAGACGTGTCTTCAACAACTGACGCATATGGAGTACCTCTTCATTAAACTCCTCATTGCCGTCTGCATCGCAGTTCTCAAGAGTAATTTTCTCATCAGAGAAAAGCATGAAGTGATAAATGAGGATCTTTGCTGCCTCCTTCAATGCATCTTTGGGGTGAATGGAACCATCAGTCGTGATTTCCAGAATCAACTTCTCGTAGTCAGTCTTCTGCTCTACACGGAAGTTTTCAACCGAATATTTCACATTTCTGATAGGTGTGTAAATGGAATCAACAGGAATTACATTGACATCAGTGCAGAACTCGCGATTTTCCTCTGAAGGAACATAACCACGGCCCTTATTGATACCAATCTCCATCTGCAACGTTGCCTTGGCATCCAAACGGCATATAACCAATTCAGGGTTTAACACTTCAAATCCGCTCAGATACTTATTGAAATCACCTGCTTTGAGTTCAGTCTTGCCCTCAACCTTGATGCTAACTTTCTCTGTCTCGAATTCTTCTACTAACTGCTTGAAACGTACCTGTTTCAAGTTAAGTATAATGTTGGTAACATCCTCCTTCACACCAGGAACAGTAGCGAACTCGTGTTCTACACCACGAATTGAAACAGTATTGATAGCAAAGCCATCAAGTGAAGAAAGAAGTATGCGGCGCAAAGCATTACCTACAGTAGTACCAAAGCCACCCTCAAGAGGACGGAACTCGAACTTACCGTACTTGTCATCCGCCTCCAACATTATTACCTTATCTGGTTTCTGAAATGCTAATATCGCCATCCTTAGTTATTATTTAGAGTACAACTCAACGATCAACTGCTCCTTGATATTCTCTGGGATATCTACACGCTCTGGTTTGTGCAGGAGCTTACCTGACTTGGAAGCCTCTTCCCATTCAATCCAAGGATATTTACTGTGGTTAAAACCTGCCAAAGCATCAGCTATAACCTCAAGATTCTTGGCACGCTCACGCACACCTACAATCTGACCAGGCTTCACTGCATAGCTGGGAATGCCACAAACCTTACCATCTACTACAATGTGCTTGTGATTAACCAACTGACGGGCAGCGCGGCGTGTAGGAGCAATACCAAGACGGAATACAATATTGTCCAGACGGCACTCAAGATTCTGTAACAGGATCTCACCAGTAATGCCACTTGTGCGTGCAGCCTTCTCAAACATATTACGGAACTGCTTCTCCAAAACACCGTATGTATACTTTGCCTTTTGCTTCTCGGCGAGCATTATACCATACTCGCTGGTCTTACGGCGACGGTTGTTTCCATGCTGGCCTGGAGGGAAGTTTCTACGAGCGCGAACTTTCTCAGAACCCAGGATGGTCTCACCAAAACGACGGTCAATTCTTGACTTAGGGCCAATATATCTTGCCATAATCTACTTTGCTTATATTTAGATCTACTTAGATGATTAAACTCTTCTTCTCTTTGGAGGACGGCAACCATTATGTGGCAGTGGAGTTACGTCGACAATCTCAATAACCTCAATGCCTGCACCATGAATGGTACGGATAGCAGACTCGCGACCGTTACCGGGACCCTTCACATAAGCCTTCACCTTACGCAGACCCAGATCGTAAGCAGTCTTTGCACAATCCTGTGCTGCCATCTGAGCTGCATATGGAGTATTCTTCTTACTGCCACGGAAGCCCATCTTGCCGGCGCTTGACCAAGAAATAACCTGGCCTTCGCTGTTAGCCAAAGACACGATAATATTATTAAAGGAACTGTGAACGTGCAGCTGACCTACAGCGTCAACTTTCACATTTCTTTTCTTTGCTGCAACAATTTTCTTTGCCATATCACTTATTATTTAGTAGCCTTTTTCTTATTAGCAACAGTCTTCTTCTTACCCTTACGAGTACGAGCGTTGTTCTTGGTGCTCTGGCCACGAACGGGGAGGCCATTACGATGGCGGACACCACGATAGCAACCGATATCCATCAAACGCTTGATGTTCAGGGATATCTCACTGCGTAGATCACCCTCTACCTTATATTCGGCTGCAATAACCTCACGGATTTTTCCAGCCTCGTCATCGGTCCAGTCACAAACCTTTTTGTCCTTGTCGACACCAGCCTTTTCCAAAATCTTGGCTGAGCTACTGCGACCTATACCATAAACATAGGTCAAAGCGATTTCACCTCTCTTATTCTGAGGTAAATCAACACCAACAATTCTAATTGCCATATACTATATTAATTCTTTTTTTCAATGATGATTAACCCTGACGAGTCTTGAACTTAGGGATCTTCTTGTTAATAACATACAGACGGCCCTTTCTGCGGACAATCTTGCACTCAGGAGTACGTTTTTTTAATGAAGCTCTTGTTTTCATATTGATGTCTTTTATTTGTATCTAAATACGATGCGTCCCTTGGTCAGGTCGTATGGACTCATTTCCACCTTAACCTTATCGCCAGGAAGTATTTTGATGTAATGCATTCTCATCTTGCCAGAGATTGTGCAGATAATCTGTGCACCTATCTTCTCCAACTCAACACGAAACATTGCGTTCGAGAGAGACTCTACAATAACACCATCTTGCTCTATAACTGCCTGTTTTGCCATAGCTCGTTATTTGTTGTCTTAATACTGATTCTCTATCTTTTCTATTTCCTCGAACGAGGAGAGTATATCGGGTTTTCCATTGTGTATGGCTATTGTATGCTCGTAATGCGCTGCGAAGCCTCGGTCACGGGTCTTTACCGTCCACTTGTCCGGCATAAGGTAGATTTCGCGACCATACTGAACTATCATGGGTTCTATGGCTATGCATAATCCATTACGTATCAATTTGCCGTTACCTGCCTTTCCATAATTTGGAACATGTGGTTCTTCGTGCATTTCGCGTCCAATTCCATGACCGACAAATTCGCGAACAACACCATATCCTTGCTCGGTGCAATGTGACTCTATGGCATGGCTGACATCACCTATACGACGACCATTTGCGGCCATTTCAATTCCTTTATATAGAGCCTCCTTGGTCGTTTTCAGCAGAGCGTTAATCTCTGAGCTGACACTACCGACTCGAAAGGTGTAACATGAGTCGCCGTTAAACCCGTTAAGGAGAGCTCCACAATCTATCGATACTATATCACCTTCATTAAGAGGTGTCTCATCCGGTATGCCATGGACTACAACATCATTAACCGATGTGCAGATATTTGCAGGAAAGGGGGCTCCATTTGGATTGGGAAAACCATAGAATGTCGGAATTGCCCCATTGTCCCGTATAAACTCTCCAGCGACTTTATCCAGTTCCTTGGTCGTAACACCAGGTTTCACTAACTTTCCAACCTCTGTCAGGGTGCGTGAAACCAACTGGTTTGCTGCGCGCATTAATTCTATTTCATCCTCTGTTTTGAGAAATATCATCCTCTACGAGAATCTCAATATCAATGAACCATTCCTGCACGTCCGTGAATACGTCCGCTGCTTAACAGTCCATCATAATGTCTCATCAACAAATGACTTTCAATCTGCTGCAATGTATCCAAGACTACGCCAACTAGGATCAGAAGGCTTGTACCTCCGAAGAATTGTGCAAACTCCTGAGAAACGTTCAGCAAACCTGCAAAAGCAGGCATACATGCTATAGCTGCGAGGAACAGTGAGCCAGGCAATGTTATGTGTGACATTATCTGATCAATATATTCTGCAGTATCATGACCTGGACGAACACCTGGGATGAAACCATTGTTTCGCTTCATATCCTCTGCCATCTGAACAGGATTGAGTGTAATAGCCGTATAGAAATAGGTAAATGCAATGATTAACAATGCAAATATCAGATTATAGGCTATACTGGTATGATCACTCAGCTGTATAAGCAAGGCAGAAGGATTCTCGCCTCCACTGATAACTCCCATCAATGTGATAGGGATAAACATGATTGCCTGAGCAAAGATGATAGGCATCACATTAGCAGCAAAAACCTTCAAAGGAATGTACTGACGTGATCCTCCTACCTGCTGACCTGCATACATGCGCTTGGCATATTGTACTGGAATCTTACGTGTACCCTGTACAAGCATGATGGCTGCACATACAACAGCGAGAAGCAGAATCAACTCAATTACGAACATAATCATTCCGCCACCGCTGAGGTTGTTAAGACGTGTAACAAACTCCTGACCAAAGGCCTGCGGCAAACGTGCAATGATACCAAGCATGATGATCAAAGACACACCATTGCCTATACCCTTGTCCGTAATGCGCTCACCAATCCAAAGAATGAACATACTGCCCGCTGCAAGAATAATTGTGCTGGCAAACATAAACAGAGTCCAATCCAATTGGCTGTTCAAAGCTCCGGCAGCCTGCATCTTAAGGTTAATCAGATACGAAGGAGCCTGGAATAGCAGGATAAAGATTGTGAGCCAGCGAGTATACTGATTCATCTTTCTGCGACCACTCTCTCCCTCACGCTGCATCTTCTGGAAATAAGGTACAACGAATGCAAAGAGCTGAATGACGATAGAAGCAGAAATATAAGGCATGATACCCAATGCAAAGATAGATGCATTGGAGAACGCACCGCCTGAGAACATATTCAACAGAGACATAAGGCCTGTGTTGGTCTGCTCATGTAGTTTAGCCAGAGCATCCGGATTGATACCTGGAAGAACTACAAATGAGCCGAATCTATATACGGCTGCAAAAGCAAGGGTGAAGAGGATTCTTGTACGCAAATCCTCTACACTCCATATGTTCTTAAGGGTTTCAATAAACTTCTTCATTCTCAATTATTGTTTTACTGCAGAACCACCTGCTGCTGTTATTGCAGCCTCTGCGCTCTTAGAGAAAGCGTTTGCTGTAATCTCAACCTTTGCAGTCAGAGTACCATTTCCCAAGACCTTCACCAACTGACCTGCCTTGGCAATACCAGCCTGTGCAAACTCAGCTGCACCGATGGTGGTAATACCCTTGTCTGCCAGAACCTGAATAGTTGAGAGGTTTACGATCTTATACTCTACATGGTTGATGTTCTTGAAGCCGAACTTAGGCAGACGACGCTGAAGAGGCATCTGACCACCCTCGAAACCGATCTTCTTCTTATAACCAGAACGTGCCTTGGCACCTTTGTGACCACGGGTGGAGGTACCACCCAGACCACTGCCGGGACCGCGACCGATACGACGCTCACTGTGAGTTGAACCTGCAGCGGGCTTCAAATTATTTAACTTCATACTAGTTATCCTATTTATCAATTAACGTTGTATAAACTTAGCCAATAACCTTAACCAGATGGTGAACTGTCTGAATCAGGCCACGATTGCTGGCATTATCCTCCAATTCGACAATCTGATTGATTTTCTTCAGTCCCATGGTATCCAGAGTAGCCTTCTGGCGCTGGGGAGCATGGATACGGCTCTTGACCTGCTGAACTTTAATAGTTGCCATAATTCTCTTTCTCCTTATAATAATTAACCACGGAACACCTTTTCAAGGCTAATACCAC
Source organism: Bacteroidaceae bacterium (assembly GCA_017617635.1). Taxonomy (GTDB): domain Bacteria; phylum Bacteroidota; class Bacteroidia; order Bacteroidales; family Bacteroidaceae; genus Physcousia. The sequence goes on from JAFZVW010000065.1 coordinate 7,486, forward strand.
GACACTCAGCAACCTGACGGGCATCACGCATGCTGGCAAGAGCAGCAATTGTAGCCTTAACAAGGTTGTGTGGGTTTGAAGAACCCTTTGACTTTGCCAGACAATCCTTAATGCCAACACTCTCCAATACAGCACGCATAGCACCACCGGCAACAACACCGGTACCAGTACTTGCAGGCATAATCAGTACATTAGCACCTCCGAACTTGGCAGCAGCCTCGTGAGGAACAGTTCCCTTTAATACGGGAACTTTCACAAGATTCTTCTTAGCAGCCTCGACACCTTTTGCAATAGCAGCTGTAACCTCACCGGCCTTACCAAGGCCCCATCCGATTACACCATTCTCGTTTCCGACAACAACTATTGCGCTAAAAGTGAATGTACGACCACCCTTGGTAACCTTTGTTACACGATTGATAGCAACCAGACGGTCCTTCAATTCTTCGCTATTGATATTAATGTTCTTAATTGCCATAATCATTTAGAATTTAAGTCCACCGTTACGGGCAGCATCTGCCACTTCCTTCACTCTTCCGTGATACAAATAGCCGTTACGATCGAAAACGACAGTGGTTATTCCTGCCTCGAGTGCCTTTTTAGCAGCCATCTCACCAACCTTGGCAGCCTGCTCCTTCTTCGGACAAGCCTCCATACCCAATGAGCTTGCGCTAACCAGGGTATTACCTGTAAGGTCATTGATGATCTGGACATAAATCTGCTTATTTGAACGGAAAACGCTCATACGAGGACGCTCAGCAGTACCAGAAACCTTATTACGAACTCTATATTTGATTTTGATTCGTCTTTCAATTTTTGTTATCATAATCCTTTACGATTTAAAGATTTACTTTGCACCGGCACTCTTACCAGACTTTCTGCGAATCTGCTCACCGACAAACAGGATACCCTTACCCTTATAAGGCTCAGGCTTACGGAAAGAACGAATCTTGGCACATACCTGACCCAGAAGCTGTTTGTCACAGGACTCCAATGTAATCAATGGATTCTGGTTTCTCTCAGACTTGGTCTCAACTGTTATCTCCTTTGGCAGCTGGAAGAAAATACTATGAGTATAACCCAAAGAAAATTCTACCAAGTTACCCTGATTGCTAACGCGATAACCTACACCGACAAGTTCCATAGATTTCTTGTATCCTTCGCTGACGCCAACAACCATATTGTTAACCAACGAACGGTACAAACCGTGGAAAGCCTGCTTCTGCTTTGTATCTACATCTGCCTTCTCGTCAATCTCAAAAACAATCTCATTATCAGAGATCTTAACCTGGATAGAAGGATCAATAGCCTGAGTCAGCTCGCCTTTCTTACCCTTCACAGTAACCTTGTTGTCACTGTAGGTAACTGTAACCCCTGCGGGGATTGTAATTGGCAATTTACCTATTCTAGACATTACTTATCCTCCTATATTAATATACATAACACAGGACCTCACCGCCAATCTTCAGGTCAGCTGCTTCCTTGTTTGTCATTACACCTTTGGATGTAGATATTATAGCAATACCCAACCCATTGATAACACGCGGCATATCCTTATAACCAGTATACTTACGCATACCAGGTGTAGATATACGAATCAATTTCCTGATCGCATTCTGACGAGTCTTCTCGTCGTACTTCAGGGCAACCTTGATAGTTCCCTGAGGGCCATCCTCGACGAACTTGTAGTTCAGGATATAACCCTTCTCAAAGAGAATCTTTGTAATCTCTTTTTTTAGATTTGACGCAGGGCACTCTACAACACGGTGCTTGGCCTGGATTGCATTACGCAAACGCGTCAAATAATCTGCAATTGGATCTGTCATATTTGTATTTGTTTTAATTGATCGGGACGTTCCCGACAATATTAAAGAAATATTGACTTGGAATAAGTCTTCCGCTATACGCTGTCAATTACCAACTTGCCTTCTTCACACCGGGAATCAGACCTGCCGAAGCCATCTCACGGAACTGAATACGGCTAATACCGAACAGACGGATATAACCCTTTGGACGACCGGTAATCTTACAGCGGTTATGCAAACGGATTGGGTTTGCATTGCGAGGGATAGCCTGAAGCTTCTGGGCTGCTTCGTAAGCATCTGCCGGATCACTGTTAGGATCGTTAACGATCTTCTTCAGCGCAGCACGCTTCTCTGCATAACGGGCAACCAACTTTGCACGCTTTACCTCGCGGGCCTTCATAGATTCTTTTGCCATAACTTATAACTTAGTTTTTAGCGTTCTTAAAGGGAAGACCGAACTCCTTAAGAAGAGCATAACCCTCCTCGTCAGTCTTAGCCGAAGTAACGAAAGTAATGTTCATTCCCAGAATACGATCTATTGTATCAATATTGATCTCAGGGAAGATAATCTGCTCCTGGATACCCAGTGTATAGTTACCACGACCATCAAACTTACTCTCAATACCCTTGAAGTCACGGATACGAGGCAATGCCACGCGAACCAGTTTCTCCAAGAACTCATACATACGCTCACGACGCAATGTAACCATAACGCCGATAGGCATCTTTTTACGTAACTTGAACTGAGCAACATCTTTCTTTGAGATTGTTGCAACAGCCTTCTGACCCGTTATAGCTGTAATTTCGTTGATTGCAACCTCGATAATCTTCTTATCAGCAGTTGCCATACCGAGACCCTGGTTGATAACAATCTTCTTCAGCACGGGAATCTGCATTGATGAGCTGTAGTTGAACTGCTTCATCAGTGCAGGAGCTATACGCTCTGCATATTCTTTCTTAAGGCTTGCTGTATTTGCCATATTAGATTTCCTCTCCGCTCTTTTTAGCATAACGGACTAACTTTCCGTCAGCATTCAGTTTTCTACCAATACGAGTAGCCTTGCCTGTCTTAGGATCTACTGGGTTCAGGTTAGAAATATGCAATGGAGCCTCCATTTCAACAATGCCACCCTGAGGGTTCTTGGCACTTGGCTTTTGGCTCTTCTTAACCTTGTTCACACCCTCGACAATGGCACGCTGCTCTTTAACGAACACCTTCAACACCTTGCCAGACTGACCTTTATTCACGCCAGTATTGACAATTACGGTATCGCCTTTCTTAATGTGTAACTTACTCATTGTACTACTTCGTCTTTAAATATTAAAGAACCTCAGGTGCCAGTGAAACGACCTTCATGTTTGCTGCACGAAGTTCACGAGCAACAGGACCAAATATACGGCTACCACGCAACTCGCCTGCATTGTTCAACAGGACACATGCGTTATCATCAAAGCGAATGTATGAACCATCTGCACGACGAACCTCTTTCTTGGTACGCACAATCAAGGCCTTAGATACTGCACCTTTCTTAACATCACTGGTGGGGATTGCACTCTGCACTGCGACTACAATCACATCACCCACAGAAGCATAGCGGCGACGAGTACCACCCAGCACACGGATGCACTTTGCCTCCTTTGCACCGCTGTTGTCCGCTACTACTAATCTAGATTCTGCCTGTATCATTTTTACTTAGCTCTTTCTACGATTTCTACTACTCTCCATCTCTTTGTCTTACTCAGAGGACGAGTCTCGATAATCAGAACCGTATCACCTTTGTGGCAATCGTTCTTCTCGTCATGAGCATGGTACTTTTTCGTTTTATTAACGAACTTACCATAAATAGGGTGCTTTTCCTTGAACTTGGCAGCTACAACGATGGTCTTATCCATCTTCTCACTGACAACAACACCCATACGAGTTTTTCTTAAATTTCTTGCTTCCATATCTTGGAGTACATTTTACTTGTTTAACTCTTTCTGACGCAGAACTGTCTTCATGCGAGCAATATTACGACGCGTAGCCTTTATCAGAGAGTTATTCTCCAGAGGAGCAACAGCATGATTCAGTTTCATCTGATTGTAGCTGGCAACCTCTGTCTGGATGCGTTCTGCCAAGTCAGCAGCAGACATCTTGTTTATTTCTGCAATCTTCATATCCTATCAAGCGTTTTTGTCGTAATCTCTTCTTACAATAAACTTAGTCGTTACAGGAAGCTTCTGAGCCGCCAGGCGCAAAGCCTCCTTTGCTATATCGTAGCTTACGCCCTCGATTTCAAAGATGATTCTACCTGGTGTGATAGGGAATACATATCCTACAGGATCACCCTTACCCTTACCCATTCGCACATCAGCAGGCTTCTTTGTGATTGGCTTGTCAGGGAAGATACGAATCCAACTTTGACCCTCACGCTGCATATAACGAGTCATAGCTACACGAGCTGCCTCAATCTGGCGGGCAGTAATCCAGTGAGTCTCCAGACTCTTTATGCCGAAACTGCCGAATGCCAGCTGATTGCCACGCTGAGCATTACCCTTACGGGCATTCTTTTGTGGCCTTCTGTATTTGGTTCTTTTTGGTTGTAACATTTTACCTCAGTTTTTAACGGTTGTTGTTCTTCTTGCGACGGAAATTCTTGCCACCGCCGTTGCCACCGAAACCACGACCCTGCTCCTTAGCCTGTGAGAAATTGGGGGCCAAGTCCTTTTTACCGTAAACCTCGCCACGGCAAATCCAAACCTTAATACCCAGCAATCCAACCTTTGTCAAAGCCTCAGTCTTGCAGTAGTCGATATCAGCACGCAGAGTGTGCAGAGGCGTACGACCTTCCTTAAACATCTCGCTACGTGCGATTTCGGCACCATTCAAACGACCACTTATCAATACCTTGATACCCTCTGCACCAGCACGCATTGTGTTGGCAATTGCCATTTTAATGGCACGACGGTATGCAATTTTTCCCTCAACCTGGCGAGCAATATTGTTGCCAACAATTGTTGCATCCAGTTCAGGCTTTCTTACCTCGAAGATATTAATCTGAATATCCTTGTCAGTAACTTTTCTCAGTTCTTCCTTCAGTTTGTCAACCTTTTCGCCACCCTTACCAATGATCAATCCAGGACGGGCAGTGCACACCGTGATGGTAACCATCTTAAGAGTGCGCTCGATGACAATACGGGAAATGCTGGCGTCACCCAAACGGGCACCAAGATACTTACGGATCTTACTATCCTCGAGAATAGTGTCACCATAGTTCTTTCCGCCAAACCAATTTGAATCCCAACCGCGGACAATGCCCAGACGATTGCTTATAGGATTAACTTTCTGTCCCATGTGTTTGTTTACTCTTCTAAATTAATCATTTTTTGTGTCAACGAACAGAGTGATATGGTTGGAACGCTTACGAATCCTATAACCACGACCCTGAGGAGCCGGTCTCATACGCTTGAGAGTAGCACCTTCGTTTACAAATATCTTGGTGATATACAATTCACCATCCTCAGCTTTACGCCCGTTCTTCTGCTCCCAGTTGGCAATGGCAGAGCGGAGCAGTTTCTCAACATCCGCACTTGCAGCCTTGGCACAGAATTTCAAAGTACCCAAAGCCCTGTTAACCTCCATACCACGAACCAGATCGACAACATATCGCATCTTACGGGGTGAAGAAGGACAGTTCTGCAACTTGGCAAAACTCTGAGCCTTACGTGCTTCCTTTCTTGCGTCAGCAGCTAATTTCTTTCTTTTTCCCATTATATTTACTAGTTTTTAACGGTGTTGGTCCTGCTTATTTCTTCTTCTTATCACCATGACCGCCAAACTTACGGGTTGGAGCGAACTCTCCCAACTTATGGCCTACCATGTTCTCAGTCACATAAACAGGAATGAATTTGTTGCCATTATGAACAGCAACAGTGTGTCCTACGAAATCAGGAGAGATCATAGAAGCGCGTGCCCAAGTCTTGACAACGTTCTTCTTGCCACTCTCATTCATGGCGAGAATCTTCTTCTCGAGATTTACCTCAATATATGGACCTTTCTTTAATGAACGACTCATAATATATTTACGCTGTTAACTTGAGTTTATTACTTCTTATTAGCTCTCTCGATAATATACTTGTTGCTCTGCTTCTTAGGAGCACGAGTCTTGAGACCCTTTGCATACAAGCCCTTACGCGAACGCGGGTGACCACCTGACTGACGGCCTTCACCACCACCCATTGGATGATCATGAGGATTCATGACAACACCACGGTTGTGAGGACGACGCCCCAGCCAACGGCTACGACCGGCTTTACCTGAAGACTCCAGAGCGTGATCACTATTGCCGACGCTACCGACTGTAGCCTTACATGCACTAAGAATTTTGCGGGTTTCACCAGAAGGCAACTTTATAACACAGTAACGACCCTCACGGGAAGTCAACTGAGCGAAATTACCTGCCGAACGAACCAACATGGCACCCTGACCCGGGCGCAACTCAATGTTATGTATTACAGTACCCACTGGAATGTTCTGCAAAGGCAGGGCATTGCCAACTTCGGGAGCTGCTTCGGCACCACTCATAAGCGTCATGCCTACCGTCAGACCGTTGGGAGCAATAATATAACGTTTTTCACCATCAGCATAGAAAAGAAGGGCGATACGAGCCGAACGGTTCGGATCGTACTCGATAGTCTTCACCACTGCTGGAACACCATCCTTCTCACGCTTGAAATCGATAAAGCGATACTTCTGTCGGTGACCACCGCCAATATAGCGCATAGTCATCTTACCGGTATTATTGCGACCACCAGAAGAGCGCTTACCGTAAACGAGAGACTTTTCAGGTACCGATGCAGTAATCTCCTCGAAGGTACCTATAATCTTGTGTCTTTGGCCCGGTGTTGTGGGCTTTAATTTACGTACTGCCATCTCTTATTAAATGTTGCTATAAAAATCAATCACATCACCCTCCTTCAGGGTAACGATAGCCTTCTTGAAGGAATTAGAGCGGCCCTTGATCAAGCCTGCCTTTGTGTAACGGCTCTTATTTTTACCAGCATAAATGCAAGTATTAATATCAGTTACAGTTACATTATAGCGCTCCTCTATCTCCTTCTTGAGTTCAACCTTGTTTGCCTCAGGACGCACGATGAAGCCGAACTTGTTCTGCTTCTCTGTGATATTGGTCATCTTCTCAGTGACCAGAGGTTTAATTATATATGCCATTTCTCAGACTCCTTTACTTGTTAAGGTTAGCATCAATAACAGGCAGAGCACTCTCCTCCAACACAACTACATCAGCATTCAATACAGAATAAGTATTGAGCAATGCAGCAGTGCTTGTTGCGATGCTCTTCACGTTACGGGCTGACAAATATACCGCTTTATCAGCTGCCGGAGTCACAACCAAAGCTTTCTTGTCAGCGATGTTAAGATTTTTTAACAACTCCAACATGGACTTTGTTTTTGCGACCTCGAATGTAAAGTCCTCGACAACAATAATTGCATTTTCCTGAGCCTTGTATGTCAATGCACTTTTACGAGCCAGCTGGCGAAGCTTCTTGTTCAGTTTGAATCCATAATTACGTGGTTTAGGACCAAACACGCGTGCACCGCCAACCAGCACTGGGCTGTTGATATCACCACGACGTGCACCGCCACCACCTTTCTGGCGACCCAACTTGCGTGTTGAGCCACTCATTTCACTTCTTTCCTTGGTCTTTGCAGTTCCCTGTCGACGATTAGCCATTATCAGCTTCACATCCAGGTAAATTGCATGGTCGTTGGGCTCGATAGCATAGATAGCATCGTTGAGCACCACTGTACGGCCAGTTGCCTGACCTTTGATATTCAGAACCTTTGCTTCCATATTACTTTACTACGCTAACGATTGAACCTTTATAACCTGGCACACTACCCTTGATCAGGAGAAGATTGTGCTCAGGAATTACCTTTAACACCTGCAAGTTGTGAGTTGTAACACGGGCATTACCCATCTGACCTCCCATACGCATTCCCTTGAATACCTTTGCGGGATATGAACATGCACCGATAGAACCGGGCTTGCGCAGACGGTCATCCTGACCATGTGTAGACTGACCTATACCACCGAATCCATGACGCTTTACAACACCCTGGAAACCTTTACCCTTGCTGGTACCGATAACATCTACATACTGAGCATCTGCAAAGATGTCTACAGTGACTGTATCACCCAGATTCAACTCACCATCAAAATCTGTGAACTCGGCCAAGTGGCGCTTGGGAGTGGTACCAGCCTTCTTGAAATGACCCTGCATTGGAGCAGAAGTATTCTTCTCCTTTGCCTCGTCATAACCAAGTTGAACGGCACTATAGCCATCCTTCTCTACTGACTTAATCTGGGTAACCACGCAAGGACCAACTTCGATAACAGTGCACGGTACATTCTTACCGTCGGCACTGAAAACGGATGTCATTCCGATTTTCTTTCCTAATAATCCTGGCATTTCAGTTTGATTAATTGTTATTAATATTTTTATTCTAATTACACCTTGATTTCTACCTCAACGCCACTGGGAAGCTCCAACTTCATCAAAGCATCAACAGTCTTTTCATTGCTTGAGTAGATATCAATCAGACGCTTGTATGCACACAACTGGAACTGTTCACGGCTTTTCTTGTTAACGAAAGTAGAACGGTTAACAGTGAAAATACGCTTGTGAGTTGGCAGAGGTATAGGACCGCTGACAATAGCACCAGTAATTTTTACCGTCTTTACAATTTTTTCTGCTGACTTGTCAACCAGCATGTGGTCGTAACTCTTCAGCTTAATACGAATTTTCTGACTCATCTTCCAGATTTTTCTTTTATATTTTTCAAACATTAATTGAAGCAAGGAAGCTCCTGAAGAGTCATTTGCTCAGAAGCCGTCCTCACTCCCAATCCTCATTATAACAAATCAGCACGACCCTTCATCTCCTCCAACACAGCCTTGGCCACGCCAGTGCTTACCGGAGCATGATGATCATAAGTCATTGAACTTGTTGCACGGCCCGAGGTAATAGTACGCAAGGCCGTTACATAACCAAACATTTCAGCCAGAGGAACCATAGCCTTGACCAAACGGGCGCCAGTACGTGTGGTATCCATACCCTCAACTTGGCCACGACGTTTGTTCAAGTCACCGATTACATCACCCATATTCTCTTCAGGTGTAACAACCTCAAGCTTCATAATAGGCTCCATCAATACAGGCTTGGCCTTTGCACAACATGCCTTATAGGCCATCTGAGCTGCAATTTCAAATGACAACTGATCCGAGTCAACCGGATGGAAGCTACCATCCTGCAGCTCAACCTTCAGACTATCCATCGGAAAACCCCCCAGCACGCCATTTTTCATAGCAGCTTCAAAACCCTTTTGTACAGAAGGTATAAACTCCTTAGGAATATTACCTCCGGTTACGCTATTTACAAATTGCAGAGGAGTTTCCTTGTAGTCCTCATCACGTGGACCGACATTAACAATAATGTCAGCAAACTTACCACGGCCACCAGACTGCTTCTTGTAAACCTCACGATGATTAACAGTTGTTGTAATTGCCTCTTTATAGTTAACCTGTGGCTTACCCTGATTACACTCAACCTTGAACTCACGCTTCAGACGGTCGATAATGATGTCCAAGTGGAGCTCACCCATACCGCTAATGACTGTCTGACCGCTCTGCTCGTCAGTCTTAACAGTGAAGGTAGGATCTTCCTCAGCCAGCTTGGCCAAACCATTAGACAACTTGTCAAGATCCTTCTGAGTCTTGGGCTCTACAGCAATACCGATAACGGGATCCGGGAAATCCATAGACTCCAGAACAATTGGAGCATCTTCGTCACACAATGTGTCGCCGGTATGAATATCCTTGAAACCGACACCTGCACCGATATCACCAGCACCAACAACCTCAACAGGGTTCTGATGGTTAGAATGCATCTGGAACAGGCGGCTGACACGTTCTTTCTTGCCACTACGTACATTGTAGATATAGGAACCAGCCTCAATCTTACCTGAATATACACGGAAGAATGTCAGACGTCCAACATATGGGTCAGTTGCAATCTTGAAAGCCAAAGCTGCAGTCTTCTCATCCTCACTTGGCTTACGGTCCTCCTCCTCATTAGTGTCAGGATTTGTACCGACAATGTTAGGAGTATCCAGTGGAGAAGGCAAGAACATACATACATAGTCCAACAATGTCTGTACACCCTTATTCTTAAAGCTTGAACCGCAAGTCATAGGAACCAGATCCAAAGCCAGAGTTCCTTTGCGGATAGCAGCAATCATCTCCTCTTCAGTGATGCTGTCAGGATCTTCAAAGAATTTCTCCATCAAAGTTTCGTCCTGCTCAGCAGCCTGTTCAATCAACTTTGCACGCCATTCCTCACACTCTGCCTTCATATCAGCCGGAATATCCTCAACAGAATACTCAGCACCCATGGTTTCATCGTGCCACAGAATAGCCTTCATCTTAATCAGGTCAACAATCCCCTTGAAAGTTTCCTCTGCACCGATAGGCACACTCAAAACAGCAGGATTAGCACCCAAAACAGCCTTCATCTGACGGACAACCTCAAAGAAGTCTGCGCCGGAACGGTCCATTTTGTTCACGTAGCCGATACGCGGAACATTATACTTGTCTGCCTGACGCCATACAGTCTCGGACTGAGGTTCAACGCCACCTACTGCACAATATGTAGCAACGGCACCGTCAAGCACGCGCAGAGAACGCTCCACTTCAGCCGTGAAGTCAACGTGTCCCGGAGTGTCAATCAAGTTGAACTTGTACTTTGTGTTGTTATATGTCCAATAAGCTGTTGTAGCAGCACTGGTAATAGTAATACCACGCTCTTGCTCCTGAGCCATCCAGTCCATGGTAGCAGCACCCTCGTGCACCTCACCTATCTTGTGAGTCTTGCCTGTATAGAACAATATACGCTCCGAGGTAGTTGTCTTACCGGCATCGATGTGAGCCATAATACCGATATTTCGCGTCAAATGAAGATCTTGCTTAGCCATATTCGTAATTATGAATTTAAATTATGAATTAGAAGCGGAAATGAGCAAAAGCCCGGTTAGCTTCTGCCATTCGGTGCATATCCTCCTTACGCTTGAAAGCACCACCCTGCTCGTTGTATGCATCCTGAATTTCAGCAGCCAGTTTGTCTGCCATGGTCTTACCGCCACGCTTACGGGCAAACTGAATCATATTCTTCATACTTACACTCTCCTTACGGTCTGCACGGATCTCTGTAGGAACCTGGAATGTAGCGCCACCAATACGACGGCTCTTTACCTCAACCTGAGGAGTAATCTTATCCAAAGCTTCCTTCCAAATCTGCAAAGCAGGCTTTTCCTCGCTCTGCATCTTAGTAGCAACGATATCCAATGCATGGTAGAAGATGTCATAGGAAATACTCTTCTTGCCATCATACATCAGATGGTTCACAAACTTTGAAACCTTCACATCACCGAACTTTGGATCGGGAAGGATAATTCTCTTTTTTGGTTTAGCTTTACGCATTTTCTTAAACTTTGTTTAGTGTTCAGGCTTGCATCCTGCCTATCTTTACTTCAACTACCGCCTCTGCAGTGTTTACTCAAGATCTTAGTTCTGCAACACCAAAACGGATTTGTTTCTTAATTTTACTTCTTTGCCTTTGGACGTTTAGCACCATATTTGCTGCGACGCTGTGTACGGTTAGCGACACCAGCTGTATCCAAAGTACCACGGACGATGTGGTAACGAACACCAGGAAGATCCTTTACACGGCCGCCACGCACCAGCACAATACTGTGCTCCTGCAGGTTATGACCCTCTCCCGGAATGTAACTGTTGACCTCCTTCGAGTTTGTCAGACGAACACGGGCTACCTTACGCATAGCCGAATTAGGCTTCTTAGGTGTTGTGGTATAAACACGAACACATACGCCACGACGCTGAGGACAGCAGTCCAAAGCAGGGCTCTTGCTCTTGTCTACCAACACCGCACGGCCTTTTCTTACCAATTGTTGAATTGTAGGCATTTTGTTTTTGTTTTTATATTATTAATTATGTATACACGATTCAACGGGGCATACTATGCCCATTCGGGGCGCAAAGTTACGACAATTATTCGAAAACGCGAGCCTGATTCATAATAGAAATCCGTCTCGCGTCCTCAGAAAATTGATAATTTAAGTTTTTTTAACTCTTATTGGCTCTTTTTATGACAGCAGTTCGCGCACCTTAGCACTAATCGCCTTGCCCTCGGCACGACCTGCAAGCCGTTTAGAGGCTACCCCCATAACCTTACCCATCTCCTTGGCAGACGAAGCCCCGACCTCGGCAATTATGACCTTCAGCTCCGATATCAGTTCCTCGTCAGACAAAGCCTTGGGCAAATATGCCTCAATCGCCGCAACCTGAGCCAACTCTTCCTCGGCCAGATCTTCGCGCCCCTGCTCCTTGTACAAAGCGGCAGTATCCTTGCCCTGCTTAACTAACTTTGCCAAAATCTTAAGAGCAGTCTCATCACTCAATTCGTCGCCTGCACCAGGTGCCGTCTTTGCCTCAATAAAATACTTCTTCACATTTCTCAATGCCATAAGACGAGCCTTGTCCTTCGCCTTCATAGCTTCCACAATATCGTGGCTAATCAAATCAAATAACATGTTATAATAATTTAATGATACTTAGAACACATACCTCACACCAGCTCCACCGCAACTCCTTACCTGAGGATACTCACGATAGTAAATGACATCATCGCTGACACTGGCGTCCGTAGTTTTTCCAAAGAGAGAAACACTACCATAGACATAAACACTCCATTTTCGCCAACTCTTATCCAAATTCACTCCAAGACTGGCACTTTCGCCCAAATATTGGTTAACACGGGTAACACGACTATTATATACAAAATGGGAAACCAAACCCCAATTGCGTGGCAGAGACAGGCTAGGTTGCAAGCATATATTATAATAGGTATAATGATTTACGGTCCCATCTGTTTCCTGCTTATTATGGAAAACACGGGCGGCAGCCGAAAACTGCATCCAACGATATTTCCATACAGCCATAGCTCCGCCTGCCAGGATGTTATTATGACCGTCATTCTTGAAAGTCAGATACTTCTGTGTCAGACCTATACCCCCGTCTCCACTTTTTCCTCCAACAATATATTCAACTATTAAATCGCTCACATGATAATAATTAGCGGCAAGACTCATTTGTAAAGAATGTTGTCCCCACTTATAGTTTGAGATATAGTCTACACCAAGTTGGATTACACCCTCCGGCTTAAGTTCGCTATTACCCTTTACATACATATATCTCTCCGGATTGAACACATTCAAAGGATATATCTGGACCTTATCGGGACGCCTCAACTTGCGATCCACTATCAAACGCAGGCACTGTCTGGAATCAAAATGCCACTCTCCAATCATTTTACAGGTGAAATCATTTGCAATATTTGTGTAATCCTCACTATCATTAGAATTTAAACGGCCAGGATTTATCAATGTATTCAAATGCTGAAATTCACCGGCAAGATTCAACCTGAACTTGCCCGCCTGTATCTTGATCTTGGCGAAAGGCATCAGATAATACGTATTATACCGGGGCGCATATAGAATACCCTCATTCTTAATCGTTCTGTCCACAAAAAAAACTTCACCGCTCGTAAAAGAGCCGTTTCCCGTCAAGCCTATTGTCAATCCGCATGATTTTCTATCCTTAACCGGAAGCAAGTTCGCCTGATACACCACCCTGCCGTTCACATTATGCGATGTCATATGGTTATCCAGAACACGGTTTTTATGCTCCACAAAATAATCTTCCTGCTCATATCCATCACTGGAAGGAGAGTAGACATACTGAACTTCTGCAGAAATGTTTGAGCGGGAATTGAAAACATGAGAATAATTCAGCAAAGTCTGCAACGTGGTATTGGACTGGTATTGCGAACCTATCTTGATTCTTGTATCAACATGATATTGTTCCTGAGATGCTCTTGAAGAATATTCTCCCAGATTCCATACCAGGACATCATTATCCGAAATATTATATTGAGCATATACACGAGCCAATTCTCCCCATGAAGACACCTTCTCGCGCGTAACCCTTGGGGCAGAATAGGTTCCGGTCTCAATATTCATATTCCACTCTGTCACATCACTATAGGAACGATAGTATTCACCCAGTGCCAAAGCCCTGACCAACCACTTGTCTTTTGCATACCCAAATGTCAATGCAGGCATTATGTCTGTACTGTAAGAACCTTCGATTGCGGCACTGCCCCAGAAGCCATTTTCCTTCCTGCGAAGAACAAAATTAACGACACCGCCCTGACCATTGTTCTGGTAACTGGATGTCGGGGATTCACTAACCTCGATTCTCTCAACATCGCCTATTCTCAACTGCGTCAGAGTTGCATCCTTGGCATCAAGAACGCTCATACCCTCAATCAAAACGTCATAATTGGACAGGAGGTCGACACCTGGACGCTCCAGCAACTCAGGCAGTATCATCAGCACAGTGCTCAACGACGTGTTTTTCGGCATCTGCATCGAATCCGTATACAGAATTTTCAAATCGTAATCAACGCTCATTACCTGTGCTTCGACATTTGCCAGACTACCTTGCAACACAAAAAAAATAACCAAAACAGCTACCTGTATGCTTCTGTAACACAAACCTGCCATAATTCGAATCTTTGGATTTACGCATACAAATGTACTAATAAAGCATTAAAATACAATAGAAAATCGGCACAATCTGCTCAGCAACGCCCAACAAGCACAATTGTACGGCTTAAAAATGTCAGCACCAGACCACGCATAGCCAAATACATGACAAAAGAAAACCACAAACCATGATTTCCCATTACAGGGGCAAGAATATAACACCCACCCAGGAACACCGCCATGCCAAAAACAGCAGACGATAACATATACCATGCACGCATAGCCCCGATATAAATACCATCCCACATGAAAGCAGCCATACTTACAACAGGAACAGAAACTGCCCAAAGCCTATAATCCGCTATTGCGGCCAGTACAGGTTCCGAATCCGTAAACATCGACAGGAACCATCCACTGCCGACAAAGTACAATGCAGAAAACAACACAGCTAATCCACCACCCCATGCAAACAGGCTCCTGACAGTTGAATCATACATATTTGAGTCACACCCACCTACCGCTCTACCGACCAAAGCCTCACCCGCATTGGCAAAACCATCCATAAAATAACTGAAGACAACAAACAACTGTATAATCACCGTATTTGCCGCCAGAGTAACAGCCCCATGCTTCGAACCAGCCGAAACGAAAACAAAATGCACAATAATCATGCATAATGTACGCAGAAACAACGGCAACGAAACATTTTGTGACAGTTTATCATTACCGCCACCGATATTATCCGCCACACTGCCGTGAATCGTCAACCCCTCAGGCAACACCCGTCTGTAACATACATAAGAAAACAAAAAAGCCAACCATGTTGAAATCGCTGTCCCCAATGCGATACCTGCGATACCCATCTTCAGGCAATAAACAAAAAACAGCGACAACATGATATTCACTATATTCTGCCCTATGGAAACACACATGGGAATACGAGTATTCCCCATTCCCACATACCATCCCGCCATTACAAACGTTGCCAGTACAGCCGGCAAACTCCATATACAAATATAGAAGTACGTCGAAGACAGAAGTTCAATTTCCGCTTCAGGAGCAATAAAATACAGAGAAATGCGCAATATTGCCGGTGACAGAAGCAACATTATGATTCCATAAGCGAATGCTTTCCTTAGGCCATTACGCAAATAATATAGGATTGCCCTATAGTCACCGCGTCCCAAAGCCTGTGCAGTCAGTCCGCTGGTGCTCATGCGCAGGAAAGCAAACAACCAGAACAAGGTATTGAATAACATGCTGCCAACAGCCAAAGCCCCCACAACTGCGGGTGAGCCCATATGTCCGGAAATTGCAGTATCGACAAGACCCAGCAATGGTACGGTAATATTACTGATAATGCTGGGTAATGCCAGGCGCAGGACAGGGTCGCGCATCATAGAATCAGTTTATCCAGGTCTGGGCATCCTGCTATCAGCGTGCCATCCTGCACACAAACAGTATCTACCCGCGCACGTGCACATAATTTTCCATCCCCCTTACGCAGGATATTCTGATAGAACACATATCGCACATTTTCTTTCACCAGACGCAGTGTACATACAAACTCATCACCGCTGCGTAATGGAATCTTGTAATCTATACGGATACGAGCCACTACAGCATCTATACCGGCATCATGCAATGCCGAAAAACTAATTCCACGCGACAACAGGAATTCATGCCTGGTGTGTTCCATATAGTGCTGATAGTTGGCGTTGTTTACAATTCCCTGCAGGTCGCACTCATAATCGCGAACCTTGAATTCAAGCTCGTACATACAATTAAACAGTTATGTATCACATATAATAATAGTTTCACAAAGTTAACGCTTTATTGTAAAAATAGACTACCATCAAATCAATAATGAATAAAATTATATTATTTTTGTGTATAAAAAAGGTAATTACAGTACCCGATATGGAGCGAGACAGACCAAAGCACTGCATTATGCGGACAATAGCAGGACTGCCATTGGGCATCCTCTACCTGGTAAGCGATATGGCCTACTTCGTCATCTATTATCTAATAAGGTATAGGCGCTGTCTGGTCAGAGAAAACCTCAGATGCTCCTTTCCGGAAAAGAGTGAAAAGGAAATCAGACGCATAGAGAAAGCCTTCTACCACAATTTGTGTGATGTCTTTATAGAAGCCTTCAAATGCCTGAATATTTCCAACAAAGAAATGCGTCAGCGAGTGGAAGTAGTAAACTACGAGCTGCCTGAACAGATAGCATCCAAGGGAAGGAATATCTTCATGCTGCTGGGGCATTGCGGTTGCTGGGAATGGTTTCAGGAAGTGTGCGTACGCTACGGGAATCCCAAAAGGAATTGCGAGATATACAAGCAGATCTCCAACAAGTATTTCTCTTCGCTTATGCATGAAATACGCAGTCGCTGGGACACCGAGCAGATAGAGATGAGACAGGCTGTGCGGACACTACTCAGATGGAATGCTGCCGGTGAGCCCTTCCTCTGTGGTTTCATTCAGGACCAACGGCCAGACACCAAAGCAAAAGACGACATCATCTTCCTAAACCAACAGACATGGTATACACCTGGCTCAGAAGAGATAGCCCATAAAATAGACGCTGTTCTTGTATATCTTGATGTAGAACGCACGTCGCGTGGACATTATAGGCTGACGTTCGTTGAGATGCAGCCCAACGAGAAGGAAAGTCTCAGCCCCTACCCTCTCTCCAGATGTTTCTGGCGTCTGCTGGAGCAAACCATCCGACGACAGCCGGAACTTTGGCTCTGGTCGCACAACAGATGGATGAAATGGGAACTGAGCAGAGCTCTGAAAGACCGTATGAAGGATCGCATTGAAGATTTCATGAAGAAAATAAAAGCATGATTTCCGTTATCGTACCGATATACAACGTCGAGAAGTACCTGCCCCGTGCACTGGACAGCATTCTCAGCCAGACATACAAAGACTGGGAAGCTATCCTGGTGGATGACGGCAGCACCGACGACAGCGGTAAAATCGCAGACGAATACGCAGCTAGAGACCGCCGCTTCAAGGTGATACACAAGCCCAACGGCGGACAGTCTGAAGCACGCAATACTGGTATAGAGCAAGTGAACGGCATCAACACGCTCTTTCTAGACGCTGACGACTTCCTGCACCCCCAACTGATGGAGTTGTGCATAGAAGCTATGCAGTGCGACGCTTCTGATTTGGTGGCCTTTACTTACGACCGCACCTATCGCACCCTTGGCTTCATTAGACACTTCCTGCACCTTGGCGACCCGACACCGCACTACGGGTTCTACAAGAATCCCCCCTCCCTAGTCACGGACAACATCTTCGACTACGCAACAGAATACTCCCGTCCCAAAGACATAGACCGCCGCTGGGCCGTGAAGCACTGCCAAGTGTGGCGCTGCATGTACAAGACGTATATTGTGCGCGACATTAAGTTCATCCAGGGCATCATCTACGAAGATTTTCCCTGGTGGAGCGAAGTGCTACTCCGAATCAGACGTTGCACTATTCTTAACCTTCCATTATATTTCTATTACCCAAATCCACAAAGCGACATCCTTTCTGCAAAACCACCACACAAGATAGAAAGCCTGAGACAAGGCATCGAAGCAGGCAAGCGTATCTACGCATCAGCACCCGCCGAGAAACGTCAGGCATGGGAACGAAATTTCCTGGCGCCTTTCGAACAAAAACTCAAGCGAAAAGATGGCAACGAACAATGATTGTGATATGAACAAGGTTTCTGTTATCATTCCCATCTACAATATGGAGCGGTACCTCTGCAGAGCCCTGGACAGTCTGTTGGCACAGACATACCAGAACTGGGAAGCCGTCATGGTGGACGACGGCAGCACGGACCGCAGCCATGCCATCGCAGAAAGTTATTGCAAAAGGGACAATCGGTTCCGTCTCTTCCGGCAGGAAAACCAGGGGCAGGGCGTGGCCCGAAACAATGCACTAAGGCAGATAAGCGGCGACTATGTCATGTATCTCGACCCCGACGACATGTTCCACCCGCAGGCAATGGAGATTTGCGTCAATGCCTCTCTACGCGACGGTACCGATATGGTCACGTTCACCTACGACCATCTCTACTACACCCTCAACAAATGGCTGCATCGGCTGCACCTCGGAGAAATGAGCCCTCGCCCCCGTTGCTACAGAAACTATGATTTCCATGTAACGGAGAACATCTTTGAGCATGCTACGGAATGCAACCGTCCCACAGACGTCAACAGGCAGTGGATGGTCAAGCATTGCCAGGCTTGGCGCTGCCTGCTAAAAGCCGACCTCGCCAGAAAAGCACAGTTTGCGGCAGGCGTGAACTATCAGGATGTGCCTTGGTGGGGACAGATTCTATTGAATGTCAGGAGAACTACCATCACCCGTTTACCCCTTTATTTTTACTATCCTAACCCAGGAAGCTTTATCATGTCGGCCAAACTGGAGACGCACATCCGCAGTCTGAAAGTCATCCTAAACCAAAGCGACCTGCTGTTTGAGAATGCCGAGCCAGAACAACGCAGGGCCTGGAACCAGAACTTCAGGACATCTTTTTGTAATTACCTCAAGAAGAAGGAAAGAAAACTCGCCAAATTCAAGTAGGCGTCATACCATGCCATTTACAAAATAGTCTGCAAATGTTCCCAGACGATGGCTTTGGGCAGACAGGGACTTGTATTCCAGCTTTTGGAATGCGCCATCCGAAACCAGTTGTTCACATTTCTTCTTATCGAAAGGCATATCCCAATATCCTCCCCATCTAACGGTATGCGTACTGGAATGGGATATATGTGGCATCTGATCAAACAGTTCGGAGACACGCGCATCGGTCAATACCACATGACGCAAGAGTCGGTGGGGCAGATAGTAATCAAAAGCCCAGGAATGATGCTCCCAGTAGAAACGAAGTATTTCCCGCCAGGCACCCATGATGGGATGGTGTGCATAGGCACGGATGAAACAGTTTTGGACGAACGTGTTATGTGCTTCAGTGCTTAAATAAATAAAGAATGGTGCCTGGACAATAAAGTCCGGCATGGGATGGCACATATAGTCAGTGGCATCCATCCAGTATCCGCCATACCTCCACAATAACTCAACGCGACATAGATCTGCCACATGGCAGGCCTTTACATTACCTGCCCTCCATTTCTTCAAGAAACCTTCGGGCAAATCAATCCATTGGGTGATGTTGTTTGCATCCAAAACAACCAGTTCCTCTGCACAATGTCGGCGTATGCTGTCCCAACAAGACCTCACAATTTGGGGAGCTTGTTCTTCGCCCTGCAGCCACATAGAAAAAATATACTCCTTTGGCATACGCTTGGGAAGCGGACCCTCCGGAACAACGACAGGAAAGTCTTTCAAGTAAGCCTCGCACAAATCGGCCATCACCCTATTGCGCAAGAATCGCCGCTCGCTTCTATCTTTCCACAAAGGCACGAGTAAGTGTGCAAAAAGCACCTTCCGTATTAAGAAACTGATATTGTGCATTGCCTCTATAGTATCTCCCTGAACCTTTCCGGTATCCTGACAACAATTCTTAGCTCAAACATTGCCGGCTTGTTCCAGGCATAAGGCGGACGGCACCACGTCTGACAAATACGGGCAAATCGTGTCCAACGGTCGAAATCACGCGCTTTCTTCTCAGTAACATACCTGATGGTGCGACTACGCTTGTAGATGTGTTTCTTCCACCCCTGCGCCACGCGATCCGCATCGCCAAGCCTACCCTCCAGAATCTTCGTGTCAGCATATCCGAAGTGAAGAAGATACAAGTCCGAAGCTATACGGAAGTTATGTCCCTTGACACGATGGAATCCGCTGCCCCACAGACATGGCTGAGCAATAACTGAGGGTTTGGTATAGCGTGTACCGATCTGGGCATAACGACGCTGAGAAAGAAATGTTTCATCAATAGACAGGTCACCCTCCTCACCCAGTTTCTGACCAAAGTCAAGACCTAAAGGAGAAAGACACACATCAATATCACAGGCAGAAAGATACTCCCTCAAGCTTACGCCCAACTTGGGGTCAACTACAATATACTCGTCAGCATCTGCTCCAATGACCAGATCATAACCCATGGAAAAGAGTGCTGCCGCTTCTTGCGACAGGAACTTCAGCCGGCCTTTCTCGGCACTCACCACCTGTGTGCCTATCTTGGGGTGCACATAAGCATTTGTCCCATGACAGAAGTCGGCGATTGACTGATCCTCTCCGTCGTAATATATGTATAGGTTTTCCCTGCCCAATTCACGCCCGTAATACTCCACCCACTTTCGCAGGAAGAAATCATCGTTACGGACCATGGTAAGAACTGCAATCTTTTTCAACTTCCTTGTTTTTGTTCTACAAAGATAAACAAAAAAACAATTCAGCAAATATTTACATTCATTAAATAATTTGTCCACAAAATTTCAATACCTTTGCATAAGCCGATTATAAATGCAATGAACAATGCAGGGGAACCGACAAGATATATGCAGCAAACTGCAGGAAACAATTGAGGAACAGTTAGCACCACTGGTCAATTCGGATTACATTTATCTGGATTTACCCTATCACAGCAATATCGGCGACACTCTGATCTGGCTGGGAACAACTCATTTTCTGAGAAGCATACAACATCAGTGTCTGGGACAACACAGCATAGACACCTTCGACTTCCGACCATTACCCCCAAACACCATCATACTTTTGCATGGAGGCGGAAACTTTGGTGACGTATGGCGACAGCATCAGGAGTTCCGGCTGAAAGTCATACAGACATACCCGGACAATCCAATTATCATACTTCCACAAACTGTATATTACGAATCAGATGATATCTTTGACAGAGATGTCAGGAAGATGAACAAGCACCGTAAACTGACTATCTGTGCACGTGACAATTACTCAGCAGAGTTACTGAACAGGCACGGATATAACGGTCAATTGCTGACACTTCCCGATATGGCATTCTGCATAGACAGAGACTTGCTGTGTGCAGAGAAGAGCAACATCACCAAGGAAGCGTTATTATTACTGAGGATAGACAAGGAAGCACCCAAGGGGCGGATGAACAGACAAATCACGCCCCCTAGAATGGATATTGAAGATTGGCCCAATCTGATGACAACGCGTCGTGAAGCCAGAAGATATATCCGCAGACATACCGCTCAGCAGACAGATACATTCTTCCGTACAACGTTTCTGCCCCAACGTATCCGCGAAGGCGTGAAATTCGTCTCGGAATACAAAATGGTGTACTCCACCCGTCTGCATGTAGCCATCCTGCGTCTACTGTTGGGGTTGCCTGTCAGGATGATGGACAACTCGTACGGCAAGAACCTGAACTTCTACAACACCTGGCTAAAGGATAGCGAACTGGTCAGTACACCTGACGAAAACGAACAAAGGTCCCTTGACACGGCTATCTGTCTACACCATAACAACTGGTGTCATGCCTTGGGCAGGGCTGTTATTCATCGTCTTTTTCCACTCATAAAATAACTACTCCGAGGATGTCAGATACACCTATTTCCATCATAGTCCCTGTCTACAATGTACAGGAATACATCATAGAATGCCTGGAGTCTATTGCTGCACAGACCTATACCAACGGTGTGGAATGCATCCTGGTTGACGACTGCGGCAATGACGACAGCATGAAGACGGTGCGTGACTATCTGAACCGTTACAAGGGTGAAATAGACTTCAGGGTTGTTAGGCACGAGCATAACCGGGGGCTTTCTGCAGCCCGCAATACAGGCATAATGGATGCCAAGGGCAAGTATGTGCTCTTTGTGGACAGCGACGACAGTATCTCTGCTGACTGCCTTATGTACTTCATGCAAGTAGCGCAACAACACCCCGACGCCCAGCTGATAGCAGCAGGCGCCAAGACCACCAAGAAGAAAAGCTATACCATGGAGAAACCCTTCCCCGACTATGCCGACAATCCCCGATGGATTGCCGCCATGATGCTGACAAGAGGAGGACGCAGAGGTATACCCGTTACGGCATGGAACCGTTTGGTCAGCAGGGACTTCCTCGTAGAGAACCAGCTGTTCTTCCGCGAAGGGGCGGTGCATGAAGATGAACTGTGGAATTTCATGCTGGCACCTAAGGTCACACGTATTGCCTTCTGCAAGCATGACACATACTTTTACCGCATACGTCCGCAGAGTATCATGACCCGTTTCAGGAACAATGACGAAAGGGCCTTGGCCTGCATTCCCGTTTGGAAGGAGATGCTGAGCCTTATCACGCCTGAATACGAGCGCGAACAGACTGATTGTCTGTGGAACTTCATCAATGACATCCGACCCACCTGTATAGACCGTACGGTAAGAAAGGAGACACGGGGAATCCTATGGCAGCTGGCAAGGAAAGGCATCTGGCCCACCTCATACCTGATTGTCCTTTACCTGATGCCGTTTATCTTCTATATCAAGTTCATTCGGAATCTGATACCCAAGATTTCCAGAATCAACCCAGACCGCTAATTACCAACTTAAATTCGCCTGCCGGTTTTGTTACCAGCAGGCGAATTTCGGTTATAGGTTAGTGATTATAGGCTAGCGGTTACTCTCCACCTGTTGCCATGATAGTCAGGATGGCTGTAATATCACCGATTTCAATCTTGCCGTTGCCGTTGGCATCACCTACTATTCCACCACCCATGTTAACACCCTGGATATTGCCGAAATTGTACCACGGAGATGAGTTTTTGTAGTCTTCTAAAGCAGATTTGGGTACATACAATGTAGCTTCATCGTAAGGAACATACTGGAAGGATGATGACGTTGTTTCAGGAATGCCTTGCGCCTTGCATGTCACGTTGGTAAGTCCTGTACAGCCATAGAAAGCAGAAGTGCCGATATTGGTCACGCTGCTGGGGATGGTGACAGATTTTATGTTTGAGAAACGATAGAAGGTATATTTTCCAATCTCTGTAATTCCTTCCGGAATATCCACGTCTGTCACTGCCTTTCCTTCAACATAGAGATACTTATCAATATTTTCGTCATTATTACAGAGGGGATTGGACTGAGAAGTAAGATACTGAATCCTGCACATACTGGCTATGCTGGCAAAATAAGCCTTGTAAAGTTTTGGGCAATCCAGAAAAGCAAAATTGCCAATACTGGTCACGCTTTCGGGAATAGACACGGATTCTAGTATTGTGCAGTTACTGAAGGCATAGTTGCCGATACTGGTAACACCATTTGGAATTGTGATGGATAAAAGAGAACTACAGTTAGAGAAGGTATTCGCACTAATCTTGGTCAGACTCTCAGGTAGGGTAACTGAATTCAAATCTTTACAACCAGAAAAAGCTCGGGAGCCAATACCAACAACATTGTTTGGTATATCTGCAATTCTCAGCTTTTCACAATTATAGAAGGCATCGTCGCCAATATACCTGAGGCTACTTGGTAAATTAACCTCTACGAGATTCGTCCCCCCATAGAAGGCATTGTTGCCAATGCTGGTAACATCGCTGCCAAGGGTAAAGTGCTGTGGGTTATTGAAAATTGTGTTCAAGTTCAAGCCGGAACTATATGTCTTGGAAACAATGGCGTTGGAATTGATAGTCACATCAGTAAGAGCGCTGCAACCTGAGAAGGCCCCATTGTCAATATTAGTTACATTACTGGGGATGGTGATTGAAGACAAAATTGGGCAATTAGAGAAAGTCAGGTTGCCGATAGTCCTCACTCCTGTAGGGATAGATATGGATGAAAGTTGGGAACAATTATAGAAAGCGTATCTGCCAATACTAATCACACTGTTAGGAATAGTGAATGAAGAAGCAGTGCAACCATAGAAAGCATAGTCGCCAATGTTTTTCACACTGCTACCAAGGGTGTAATTCTCTACGTTTTTGCCGAAAATAGTAGTGAAGTTGTTGCTGGAACTGTATGTTTTGGAAGCAACCAGATTAGAGTTGATTGTTACAGAGGTCAGGCTGGAGCAACCACTAAAGGCCCCATTGCCAATGTTAGCAACATTACTGGGGATAGTTACAGATTTCAAATACATACAGGACCCAAAAGCATTGGCACCAATACTGGTGACATTGCTGGGAATCGTGATGGATTGCATTTTGCATCCTCTAAAGGCATATTCGCCAATACTGGTTACACTGCTTGGGATAGTGATGGATTCCAGGCTGGAGCAATTATAGAAAGTATAATCGCCAATGCTCTTTATACTGCTGGGGATTGTAACTGATGTCAGGCCTGTACATCCATAGAAAGCATATTCACCAATTTTTGTTACGCTGCTGGGGATTGTAACTGATGTCAGGCCTGTGCAGCCATTAAAGGCATTTGGATTGATACCGACAACATCAAATTTTATACTTCCCTTTGTAACTGTAGATGGAATAACTACCGAACCTGAGTAATTTATGCCTTTTGCCACATAAGCAACAGCTGTGTTGCCATCATCTGAAAGGCGATTTTCATAACGTATTCCACCATAATCAAAAGTTTCAGCCCATGACAGGGTGCTGATTGCAAGAAAAAATACGGAAACAATAAACCGCAACTGGGGGGGGGTAAGTTTGTTTTTTCATAAAAATTGGTATTTAGTTTTAATGATAATTGTTACACCTTTTGCGACAAAGATAGTATTTTTTTCAATTGCACACAACAAAAACGCGAGAAAAATTGTAACTTTGAACTCGCAAAATATTATTTGCTCACGGAGATGTCATGGAGAAGTCATGCAGATGACTACAAAAACTCATGATGGTGTCAGGATGATGTCTAGGTTATCTCTAGGAGATGTCTAGCCTACACCTAGAGAACTCCTAGAGAACTCCTAAAGAACTCCTAAAGAACTCCATGGGAAATTATAGAGGGACGCCTGGAAAATGCTAGTTTGGTTTACTGAAAGTAGTTAAGAAGTAAAGTAGACAATTATGCATTGCCCTTCGGGTGGAGGTTGAGTTTGGCGGCTTCCTGGAGCATGTACTGGAAGGCGGAGTCATGGTCGCCGGGAATCAGTGACTCCCAGATTGCGTCCTTGACTGCCTGTTTCAGGATGCCGACTTCGCGGCAGGGCTTCAGGCCGAAGGTCTGCATAATCTCCTCGCCCGTAATGGGGTTCTGCCATGTGCGGTAGTTGTCGCGTGCCTGCAGGTCGGTGATTTTCTCGCGGACGAGGCGGAAATTGTCCAGGAAACGCTGCTTCTTCTGTGCATTGCGGCTGGTAATGTCTGCCTCGCAAAGTGTCATGAGGTCGTCGATGTCCTCGCCTGCCTCGAACAGCAGACGGCGTACTGCCGAATCGGTGACCTGGTCGTCTGCAATGGCCTGCGGACGCATGTGCATGGAGACAAGCTTGGAGACATAGTGCATGCGCTCGTCCATAGGCAGTTTCATACGGCGGAAGAGCGGCTGTATCATCTTCATGCCGATGAAGTTGTGATTGTGGAACGTCCACCCTGCCACCGGGTCCCACCGCTTGCTTCTGGGCTTCCCGATATCATGCAGGAGGGCTGCCCACCGGAGCCACAGGTTATCGGACACGCGGGCGACATTGTCCAGTACCTCGAGAGTGTGATAGAAGTTGTCCTTGTGGGCACGGTCGTTGCGGCTTTCGACACCGCGCATGGCGGCAAGCTCGGGTAGAATGAGTTCGAGCAGTCCGCAGCGTTCCAGTTCGATGAAACCGATACTGGGAACGGGCGAAAGCATAATCTTGTTGAGTTCGTCGATGATGCGTTCCTGCGATATAATGCTGATGCGCGAGGCGTTGCGGCACAGGGCTTCCTGTGTCTCGTCCTCGATGCTGAAATTGAGCTGTGTGGCAAAGCGTATGCAGCGCATCATGCGCAGGGGGTCGTCGCTGAATGTAATATCGGGATCAAGCGGTGTTGCTATGAGCCGGTCCTCCATATCGTCAAGACCGCCGAAACGGTCTGTCAGCTCGCCGAAACGGTCCTTGTTGAGCTGTACTGCCAGTGCATTGATAGTAAAGTCGCGGCGGTCCAGGTCGTCTGCCAGTGTTCCGTCCTCGACGACCGGCTTGCGGCTGTCACGCTGATAGCTTTCGCGGCGTGCACCGACAAACTCGACCTCCTGGCCTTTCCACTTTACCTGAGCAGTGCCGAAATTCCTGAAAACCGAGACGTTTGCTCCCCTGCCCAACTGCCTGCCCAACTGTCTGGCGAGGGCAATACCGGGATGGTCTGTCTGACCTGCCGCGTCCGACCCGATACCTGCCTTGACTACAACGCAGTCAATATCCTTGGAAGGGCGTTCGAGGAACAGATCCCTGACATATCCGCCCACCACATAGCATTCCACGCCCATTTCATCGGCAATCTCTCCGATTCTGTGAAACATGGGCTTGTCCAGCAGCCGTGCAAGGTCGTGGTCGGTCAGGTATCTCATTGCCTGAGTATCTTCTTTTTCAGATCTTCCTGTAGTTTACGCTCGAAGAAACGGCACTTGAGCGAAAGGCGTTCCCTGTCTGGCTCAGTTGCCGTCCCGAGGCTGTCGCGTGCTGCAGCCAATTCGATGCTGTCCAGCAGCAACAGGCCTGCTGCGCGTGCCTGGACAGCCGCAGGATACCGGCTGCGCATAGCCAGAATAGTGTCCCGTGCTGCCTGGTATTCTCCTGCCGCCAGGTGATGGCGGCTATGGCTTATCATTGCAAAGGCAGGTGCATTGTCGTCCTGTCTGCCCTCGCATGCCACGAAGGCAACAGATACTGATATGGTTACCAGAATAAAACAGATTGCAAGGAAAAACGTCCTTTTCATCGACGTTTGCGATTGAACAGGTCCTTCATGCCGTCCAGGTCAAACCCAAGGGTGAAGCGCATTGTCTGGTCAAGGGGATTGCCCGGGTTGGTTGCTATGCAGTATGCAGCATCGACGGTGAACACGCTCATGTGGAAGCCGCCGCCTACGGTGAAGTACTGACGGTTACCCTTTGACTTGTTCTCGTAATGATAGCCAGTGCGCAGCATGAAACGGTCGTTGTAGTTATACTCGGCACCGAAAGACCAGCGTATCTCCTTGAACTCCTCGCCGAAACCGCCCGGTGCATCGCCAAAGCTCTTGAAAAATCCGCCTATAGAGCTGACCGAGTAGTAATCCTCGTTCAAGCGGATTTCGTATGCTTCTTGAGTTTCCTCTTCGTGTCCCTTTTCTCGAAACTGTGGCTTTGTGGGTATACACAGTTTGTATGCCTCGACACCGAAGCTGAGCCTGTTGTACTGGTTGAACGGAATGGTCATATTCAATCCCAGGCGCAGTGTCGTGGGCAGGAAGTCGGCGCGGTTGTCCTGACCGTTATTCATATTAATCTTGCTGCCCAGGTTATTGATTGACAAGCCCCATGCCAGGCTGCACTCGCGCGAACCTATCATGAAGTATCCCTGACGGTACATGCTGATGTCTGCAGCAAAAGCCTTGCCCGAGGTTGCCTCGGCAGAATAGTTCATATCGCTGAGGATGAAACGCAGGGCAATACCCATCGAGAACGTGCGTGTAAGCATACGGCTGTATGCCACGTCGATGGCCAGCTCGTATGGCCTGAAGGTAAAACCTTCATCAACGTTGCCACTTACGTCAGATATAGCTACGTCACCTACACCGAAATAGCGCAGGGAGGCACTGATGGCAGAGTAGTCGCCTATACGGTAGAAGCCCTGGATATTGGCAAGGTTGATACCGCTGACTATCTTGCGCAGCCAAGGGGTATAGGACACGCCTACACCGGCACGGGCTACGTTCCAGGGGTACTTGGCACAGTTCCAGTACTGGCTGTTGATGTCCGCCTCGGTAGCGACACCCATGTCACCCATGGAACCTGCACGGGCATCGGGAGCAATGGCCAGTGAGGTTACGCCATAGACCTCGGGATTGAACGCCTCGGTGAACGCACTGCTTGGCGTTCCTGTCTGCGCTGATGCAGTAACGAATGCCGCACAGCAGGCTACAATATATATAAATAAACGTTTCATCTGCTATAATAACTTATCCGACCGTCTAATTATTGCGCCAGAGGACGAATTTCTTTTGTCTGGAATGTGTTTTGCCGCCGTTGTACGATGCAGTCACGCGTACTGCATATATGCCGTTGCCAAGCGATGCTCCGCTGCCGTTGCAGCATGACCAGGGTACGGATATGACGCCGTGACCGTCTGATGCGTCGAATTCGTGCCGGTACTGCAGCATACCGGTGATGCTGAACACCTCGAGCTTGAAGTGGCATGTGAGGCCGGGGTAATTGTAGGCGATGTGGAATATGGTACTGCCGGACAAGACGTCGTTTTCCAGCACGAGGTTGAGTATCTCGGGTTCGAGGTCGTGCCCTACGACGAAATCCAGTGTCTTGACCGTAGTATTGTTGAGCATGTCCCATGCACGGAAGCTGAGTGTATGCGCACCGGGCTCCAGCTCTGCTATGTCGGCAAAGCATACTGTGCCGCAGGTATAGTCCCCGACATTGGGGATAAAGCTGGAATTCAGATTGTATGTGCGTGACGGCAGACCGTCTATAATCAGTTCCAGGTCGTGACCGAGGCCGTTACCGCTGCTCTGGATGCCTGCCTCGTCACTGAGCTCGGCAACGAACAGTGGTGAGGGATTGACTATGTCGCCGTTGACGAAGTCCTTGTCGTTGAGGTAGATGTACATGGACGGGCCTATGGTGTCCGTATCCAGTTCGTGCGACGTGCCTCCGACTAGGAAACTCTCGCTGCTGCCGTTTGCCTCGCGCGAATTGTCCGAAGTCACCGCATACATGACCAGCCTGCCTGGCAGGTCGCTGTAGTTGATGTCACGGGGCATGACGAACTCGGTTATGAACTCGCCCATGCGGACGCTGTCGGAACCGCTGATGATTTCCTTGTTCCACACATTGTACTTGAAGGGTTCGTTGCCGTCGTTGCCACGGGTGGTCACGGTCTCCATATTGTCGTACAGGCGGAAGGCCATAGTGCCTGAGAACTGTGCATCAGCCTCGCCGGGCTTGGACTCGACATGGCCCGAAAGGCGTACGCGGCCGCCGGCCTTGAGCTGCTGGGTGCCGGTAAGTTCCTCGCCGTTGATGCTGTCAAGCACGACCTTGGCAACGGGATTGCCCATGAGCAGTGCAGGGTCTCCCAGCAGGCAGTATTGCAGTTTGTTGTATGGACGGTTACCGTCCCTGGGGTGTTCGGCCATGCTGCTCTTTGCCATGCGAAGGGCGTCGCCCAGGAGATAGCGGTTGCCACTGGCGTCGCAGGACATCAGATTCTGGCAGAAGAAATTGTTCAGGTAGTAGTTCTGCGTAGAGAATGCGGTATGTGTCGTACCGATGAACGCAACTGCACCGCCTCCGTCGCAAAGAACTGCCTGCTCGCCCAGGTTCTCGACCCTGGAATCGAAGGGCTGCGTGTCACAGGCTGCGGTGTACCATAGCGGCAGGCGCTTGGATTTCCACGACTTGACGTCATCGAGCAGTACAATACGCTCGTTGCTGAGCAGATATGTGCTGGCATGGCCTGTGTAGTTTATCATCAGGCTGCCGTCGGTAACGGCCTTGCCGATAATATCGTGAACTTCGGGGTACGAATAGTACAGGCCCTCGTTACGACGTACATAGCTGTCGAGCATGACCTTGCGTACGTCGACATCCGGGGCGGCCTTGCTCAATGTCTCGGCTACCTGGTCTGCCTGTTTCATGTGCTCGTTGTCATCACCGTCGTCGCCTACGAACAGGACATCGTTCTTCCACACACCGGCGTATGTGGCTGCCAGGTGGTCGATGGTCTTGTCTACCATAATGCGTGCCTGCTCTGCAGTAGTTACGGGGAAACGCCCGATGCCGAGGTCCGTAACGTCCTTGGTGGGCTGTCCTCCCTCGCCATCGTCCATAAGACCGAAATAATCCTCCCAGCAGTATGCGGACTCGTCGCTGGCACTTTCCTCGCTCTGGCAGCACAGGAGATAGTTGTTGGGGGAATAGCTGCGCCAGTCGGCGCTCTTCATACGGTTGTCCCAAGCGCAGTCACCGAACAGGAGCAGGTATCTGGGAGCCGTACCGCCGGACAGTCCGCGGTCGTAGAGCATCTTCATGAAACGGCGGTATGCCGACGCGTCGGGAGTGCCTGACGAGAACTCATTATATATCTTGTCGGCACTGACAACCATGCACTTCAATCCCTGGTACTGGGCATGAGCATCGGCAAGACGTTGGGCCTGTGATGTAAGAAGGCCGCCGGAAGGCACGATGATGACCATATCGGCATTGTCTGACGCATGCAGGTCCTGGTTGGCAACGGATGAGCCTGCAGTAGGCAGCGGGAACTGATAGGACGGGTCGAATGCGATGAAATCGTCCGTACCGTCCTGTACCGAAAACTCGGCTGCACCGTTGTTCTGGCCGGTTTCAACGAGTGTTGCAGGCCTGCCGCGCCTGCCAAGGCGCATAACCTTGACGCCCGGACTGCCTGCTGCGATGTTACTGAACCTGGTTGCTCCTGCATAGCTTACAGTGACATTGGCTGACGTACCGGTGCCCTCGCCCGTACCCGAATAGCCTCCGCCAAACTGCACATAGCCGTTGCGTAATTCAATCGGGGCGGTATAATTGAGTGCAATATAGTCGAGACGGCCGGTTATCTGATTGCTGCTGTAGGTCTTGTTGCCTGTGACAAGCCTGAAGGTCCAGTCGGTCCTGCCCTTGGCATAGCCCGAAGCATTGACATTGGTCATGTTACCGACGGCAAAGGCTTCGAATGTTCCGGGGGGATATATTGTACGTGTGCCGAGAAGGCTGTCGTTGACATAGACGGACAGTGGCGTTATGACCTTGCTTGCCGTAAAGGATACCATTACCTTCTCGTTTCCCAGACTGTTGACGTCCTTCAGCGTATAGCTGCGGGAATACGCGCCACTGAACAGATTGGAGTCATACAGGTTTCTTCCGCCACGGAACCATGCATAGTCGTCTGTCTCGTATAGTCTGTGTGCAAGGCATGACTGTACGGTTTGGGCAACTGCTCCGGTATAGGGTTCCTCGGTACTGATATCCTGACGCTGTCCGGCTTCTGTAAGGAAATACGTTGCCTGGCGTGCGTATGCGTTGAACACTCGCCTGACACCATTCCAATGGACAAGTCCGTTTCCCCAGAAAAGCAGGCTGCCGTCAGGTGCCGTATAGAGGGGGACTTCCTCGAGGTCGTCATAGTCGCTGTCCATATCGAACACTTCATTCTGCTGATGGCCTCCATAGCCATAGAGGTGAACCTTGGAGGGGTCTTTGAATCCCATTGAAGACAGGAACGAGGATGTCAGACGGTACATGCCGTCAGCAGTTATGTGGATGGTACGCCAGGTTCCCTGTGCCAGTACCGAATGGTCGGCATAGCGCTTGCCTGTGGCTTCGGACCTGAGGATTTCACGTGCCCTGGCATAACTGACCTTGGGGGTAGGGATGATGGATATCTGTGCACTGAGCAGCTTGCGGTAGCGTCCGTGCTTCCTGATGATTGGCACGAAGCTGTAGTTCAGCAGGCCTGTTCCGCGGCTTACTGTTACGTACTGTTCAATATCGAGGGTGTCGGAAATGAGCGAGCGGTATTTTCTGGCCAGTGCCGTTTCCCTGGGAGTAAGAGGGCCCCATACGGGATATTCGACTGCAACGCGATACGTGCACAGGCGGTAGTTGCTCTCAAGGGGCACGACTTCGCTATAGACGGGTGCAACGGTATCTGCTGCTATGATATTCCAGTCAAGGCTGGTGATACGCTGCTGCGCACCAAGGGTGGCCGCCATGCAGACGGCAACAGACAACAGGCAGTATCGTATCAGGCTTCTCACTCTATTATAACGTACGACCTACGTATTTTATTTTACGTTGAACTCCAGTACCTTGTCTCCGTCCAGATAACCGGTCAGGTGATCGTCGATGTGCACAGGCCCTACCCCGACGGGTGTTCCGGTGAATATCAAGTCTCCTGTCTTGAGGGTAAAGAAACTGCTGATGTAGCTGACCAGGCGGTCTGCGTCGTGTATCATCTGACTGCTGATGCCCGACTGCACGGTAGTGCCGTTGATGTCAAGGCGGAACTCCATGCCGGCTTTCAGCAGGTCCGAAATATTGCTGAGTTCCACGGGGTTTCTGTTGGGCAACTGGCTGAACTCCCTCCACTCGCCTATGACGGCACTTCCGTCAAAGCCCTTGGCCAGATCCCACGGAAGCCCGCGCTCGCGCATCCTGCGCTGTATGTCTCGGGCAGTGAAGTCTATGCCTACGGTAACGGCATCGTAATAGCGGTGGGCAAAGCGCTGGCTGATGCTGCGCCCCATGCGTGATATGCGGACGACAAGTTCGGTCTCGTACTCGCACTTCCGGGTAAAATCGGGAATAAAGAACGGCCTGCCGCGATTGACAAGCGCACTGTCACACTTGGTAAAGACAACGGGCTCGGACGAGGTCCCGATATTCCCCAGCTCTGCTATGTGCTCGCGGTAGTTACCAACTACACCGAATATCTTCATCGCTTTTTCCTTTTGTGGCAAAATTACACAAAAAAAGCGGATTAGCCAAAACGGCCAATCCACTTTTTATGACTTGAAGGAGAGAATTACTCAGCCTTCAGAGTGAAACGCTTCATATCCACGATAGCGAGATCCTTGTCTACGCTCTGCAGATACTGGGCAACGCTCATGTTCTTGTCCCAGATGTACTCCTGGGAAAGCAGGCAGCTTTCCTTGAGGAACTTGTTCAGACGGCCCTTTGCAATGTTCTGGATCATTGCCTCGTTCAGGTTAGCAGCCTTCTCGGCACTTACCTTGGCAATAATCTCCTTGACTGCAACAACGTCCTCGGCGGTAATCCAACCCTTTGTCTGGTTAGACTCCATGTGATCCTCGCTGTCGAAGTGTGCAGGGTTGTAGCCTGCCTTCTTGATAGCTGCCTCTACAGCCTTCTGAATCTGCTCGGCCTTGGTCTTCTCGATAGCAACGGCAATCTCGTTGTCCTTTACGGACTGGGGAACACCGCTCTCGTCGATGGCAACAGGAGCAGCACTGGCAATCTGCATGGCAATGTTCTTGCCGCAGTCCTCGTCAGCAACCTCCTTGTTGAAGGCAAGCATGGTGCACAGACCATTGCGGTTCATGTGGTTGTATGTGGCGATGCATGCACCCTCGATAGTGCAGTAGCCGTCAAGCTCCATCTTCTCGCCGGTGATACCGCTGCGCTCGGTAACAGCGTCCTGAACGGTACCGTTACCCATTGGCAGAGCCTTGACCTCGTCCAGGGTCTTGCACTTTGCAGCAACGGCAGCATCCAGAATCTGCTGGGTCAGGGCTACGAAGTCTGCATTGTTGGCTACGAAGTCGGTCTCGCACTTCAGGGCGATAATGGCAGCAAAACCGCCATCAGCCTTTACCAGCACACAACCTTCTGCAGCCTCGCGGTCACTACGCTTTGCAGCCACGGCAGCACCCTTCTTGCGCAGGTATGCCACTGCTCCGTCCATATCATCGCTCTCGGCCAAAGCCTTCTTGCAGTCAGCCAGACCGGCGCCGGTCATTGCACGGAGCTTTTTGATTTCAGTCATTGTAACTTCCATCGTACTATCCTATTTTTTAGTTTGACGTTAGTGTTTTGACCACCTGATTACTCAGCAGCCTGCTCCTCTTCTGCAGGAGTCTCTTCCTTCTTCTCAGCCTTCTTTGTCTCCTTCTGAGCCTCGTCAGCCTTCTCGGCCTTGCGCTCCTCCAGGCCCTCGGCAACTGCACCGCATACTACATTCAGTATTGCCTCGATGCTGCTGCTTGCGTCATCGTTTGCAGGGATGACGAAATCTACGGGGTTGGGATTGGAGTTTGTATCCACGATACCGAATACGGGGATACCCAGACGGTTAGCCTCGGCTACAGCGATGTGCTCCTTCATAACGTCGACAACGAACAGTGCGCTGGGAAGACGTGTCAGGTCGGCGATAGATCCCAGGTTCTTCTCCAGCTTTGCACGCTGGCGGGTAACCTGAAGCATCTCGCGCTTTGAAAGATTGCTGTATGTGCCGTCTGCTGTCAGCTTGTCGATAGTAGCCATCTTCTTCACAGCCTTGCGGATTGTGGGGAAGTTGGTCAGCATACCACCGGGCCAGCGCTCGATAACATAGGGCATATTGATGGACTGTGCCTTCTCGGCAACGATGTCCTTGGCCTGCTTCTTAGTTGCAACAAACAGAACCTTCTTACCGCTCTTGGCAATCTGCTTCATAGCCTCTGCAGCAGTTTCAACCATACCTACGGTCTTGTGAAGGTCGATGATGTGGATACCGTTCATCTCCTTGAAGATATAAGGAGCCATTGCAGGATTCCACTTTCTCTTGAGGTGACCGAAATGACAGCCAGCCTCCAACAGTGTCTCAAATGATGTTCTAGACATGTAACTTTTTTCTTTTAATTGTTTACTTTCCTTTTAATTCGTTTTCGCGAACCAACCTGCCGGTAATCTATTATTATATATATTATGTATAAAAAGAGTCCGGCCGGTTTAGATGCTAAACCTGTTCCAATTAGCGCTTGCTGAACTGGAAGCGACGACGTGCCTTTGGACGACCCGGCTTCTTACGCTCTACCTCACGGGCATCACGTGTCATGAAGCCCTCGGCACGCAGAGCCTTCTTGTCCTCGGCGTTGATTTTCACCAGTGCGCGTGCGATAGCCAGACGCAGAGCCTGACTCTGGCCTGTGTAGCCGCCACCCTGGAGATTAACCTTGATATCATATTTCTCTGCGCAGTCCAAAGTAGTCAGAGGCTGCTTAACGACATACTGCAGAATAGTGCTTGGGAAGTACTCTGTCAAGTCACGCTTGTTGATGGTGATCTTGCCGCTACCTTCCTGAACATATACGCGGGCTACTGCACTCTTGCGACGGCCCAAAGCATTTACTACTGCCATAATATTTCTTACTTGTAGAGGTTAATATCGATTGTCTTTGGAGTCTGAGCCTCGTGCTTGTGCTCTGCACCCTGATAAACGTACAGGTTGCCCAGAATCTTGTCTGCCAGACGGTTCTTGGGCAGCATGCCCTTTACCGTACGGCGAATCAGCCTTTCATAGCCGTTCTTCTTTGCCAGGATGGTTTCGGGTGTTTCCATGCGCTGACCGCCGGGATAGCCTGTGTAACGCAGATATACCTTCTCGGTCATCTTGTTGCCTGTGATGACGATTTTGTCTGCATTGATGATGATTACATTGTCACCGCAGTCCACGTGGGGAGTGAACTCGGGCTTGTATTTACCTCTCAAGATCTTTGCCACCTTAGATGCCAGACGACCCAGGACCTGGCCTGTAGCGTCAACTACAACCCACTCCTTCTTTACGGTTGCCTTGTTGGCAGAGATGGTCTTGTAACTCAAAGTGTCCATTTTTGATTTCTTTGTTTGTTGCAATTAATTTCACTGTTCTTCGATACGATTCACGGACCACTGCCGAGGCCAATCGGACAGCTATCCACACGTATCACGGGACCCTTGTCCGGGGTTCCGTTGATAATAATCGGCGTGCAAAGGTAAGACTTTTCCTTTAACTGACAAACATTTCAGGGCCTTTTTTATGAAAAAGAGCCCCAAAAAGTCTGTCACTAACAGTTATTTGACCATTACTTTCCTGCCGTTAACTATATACAGGCCGCGAACCGGACGGTTTACACGGCGTCCCTGCAGGTCATGGAAGACACTGCCGTCAGCACTTGCCCCGACATCGGATATACCTGTCGGATTCTCGACAGTCAGCGTACCGCTGACATAGGTAATCTCGTAGTTCTGTGTCTCTGCTCCGGATATGCGTATCTCGTATGTTCCGGCAGGACTCTCGGGCGTGGCATCGCACTCAAGCACTGGCTGCTGCAACAGTATGTCATTTATCTTCTCGCTGTTGCGCAGGGTCGAATTGGTAAACTCGAACACCGGATTCTCCTCACCTACGTTGCGCTTGTATGACTTTGCCGTGAGGGTTAGCGGAGTACGGTTTATCTTCATGACACCGTTCTGCAGTACGACACCAGGTGTTGTAATGGTGCCTGCTGCCACGACAATGGGATATTCGCCCGCAGGAGACCTCAGCACAGTCTCGCATGACAGAGCAGGAGCACCGTTTACCGGAGCGCCTGTAACCGTAAATGTGAGTGAGGGATTGTTACGCCCGTACAGACGCTCCAATTCATTGGCGCTGACAACGGGAGTACCGGTGAATTCGGTAATAGACGCACTGCCCCAAGTAGCATCTGCAGAATAAGCCTGAATCTGCGATGCAGGCACGAAGAGACGTATCTTGTTCATCGTCAGCGACGAACTGGAGGCATCAACCACGTCTGGCGACAGCACCGCAATGTATTTCAGTCCAGAGCAGCTGTAGAACGCCTTCTGCCCTATCGTCGCAACATTCTGCGGGATGTATATCGAAGTCAGTGCAGTACAGCCGCGGAATGACTCGTCGTCTATGCTGGTGAGCGATGTAAAGTAGCGAAGCTCGTCAAAGCTCTTCATACTGGCGGCACTGCGGAAAGTATTGCCAAGCGACGTAACCGCTGCTGCTTCCTCCTGGCTTATTTCGCCGTCATCGTCGTCGTCCCATCTGCCAATTGCTATCGATGCCGCATTGGTGTCTGCAAAGTCAATGTAATGCAATTTGCCGCGCAACGACCCTATAGCTCCGTCTATTTCCTCCTCGGTGCTCTGGAAGTTGTCATATACTGCCTGCTCGGCTGTTACATCGAACGACTTGCTGCGGGCCTTTCCTATCAGTTCCTTCAGATGCTCGGTCTTGTCATAGAATGCCCTGGCGGCATTGACCTCGTCCACACTGATGAATGCCCACTGGCAGTTAAGCGGACTGCTCTCGTAGTTGATATCCCAGTACAATCCATAGGTATACGTGGTATAATAACTGATGTGACCGATATTCGTTCCCAGATATTCCCCGTTTGTATAATCTGAATCAGTTTCGGGGACCTGCAGGGTGAAAACTCCTTCCTTGCCGTCGACAGGAGCCAGTTTCCAGTATGTCGACGAGTTTACCGTACCGTCCACGAAGCATGCCTTTACGCCCTCACCTACCTTTGTGTCAGTACTTAGACGCTTCAGCACCTTGTTGGTACTGTTTCCCGTTTCCTCGGAGTACAGGTAGTATGTACCTTCAGGCATCGAGCTGGTGCGCTTCAGCCGGTATATCATGCCCTTGCTGCCCACTACTGCCTGCGTGCCGTATGCCTCGCCGCGAGTAATGCTTCTCTTCAGTCCCAGGTTGTAGATATAGTACTCGGTATCAGCCTGAGGCTCAGTTGTATATTCTGCAGCTGCCTGTGCACGCATCTCAACTATTGTGCCGAAGTCCTTCCACACCTCGGCATTCTCATACAGGGCCTTGGAACCATACGGTACATACAGTGTGGCACTTGCCAGGGCAGATGCTGAGAACACGTTACTGCCCATGGCTATCGTTGAGGGATCTGTCACGTATATACGGAATTCCTTTATAGCATTGTCGTTGTAGAAGGCCTTGTCGGCTATGTTGTAGACAAGGCTGCCGACAGACACCGTCTCAAGCTTCGTACATCCGTCGAAAGCCTGGGCGGATATTATCCTCAACCTATCCGGCATGGACACATTGCGCAGTGAAGTACAGCCGCGGAACGCCATCTCAGCCAGCTCCTCCATACCCGTGAAATAGGACAGGTCACTGAGGTCTGTTACATTGGTATTGCCGTAGAACACCGTCTTGATATCCGATACCGCAGCAGCCTCGGATATACTGATTTCCCCGTCATTGTTTGCGTCGAAGTTTGCAAGTGCAACACTGCGCACCGCCTGGTCGGCAAAGTCAATCAGCTGCAGTTTGGCACGCATTCTGCGACAGCACTTGAGCAAGTCATCCGTCGAAGCCTCCATATTGTCGTACTTTTCCTGCTCGTATGCAACAGCTAGCCCCTGGCTATTGCCTGCATCCAGAAGTTTCTTCAATTCCATGGCAGCCTGATAGTTCGCTGCACGGGCCTCGTCATAGGGCACAAGCATCCACTGACAGTTGAGCGGATAGTCTGCATACACTATGTCGCTATAAATGCCATACGTAGGCGTGGCGGCATTGCTCATGTGCGTTGTCTGTACGCCCAGGAACTGCGAAGATGAATATCCCGACTGCGTGCTTGGCATCTGCATGGTATAGACATTGTCAGTACCGTCCACCAGCGCCATTTTCCAATAGCCATTGCTCGCGTCACTCGTTGCACCGTCCACGAAGCATGCACTTATGCCCATGCCCACCTTGGTGTCAGAGCTTGAACGGAACAGTATGTGCTTGCTGCTGTTGCCAGTGTCGTCCGAGTACAGGTAATACACATTGGCGGCCATGCCCGATGTACGGCGCAGTTCAAAGCGCATCGGGCTGTCAGTGTCATCCACTATGGCCTGTGTGCCGTATGCCTCACCCTTGGTCAGATAGCGGCCCATACCCACGTTGTAGACATAGAACTTAGTATTCAAAGCCAACGGCGAATAGATTCCATGTGCCAAGGTTCGCTCTTCCTGAATCCTGCCGAAGTCCTGCCACTGTCCGGCAGTCCTCAGGTAGGCTCCGTTACCCTGCGGAGTGTATAGAGTGACGGCTGAAAGGTCAACACCGCCAAACACCGATTCGCCCAGGGTTATCTTCTGCGGTGTCACGCCCGACAGCCTTACCGAGGCCAGTTTAGTACATCCCTGGAAAGCCTGACTGCCTATGTACTGGATATTCTGTGACAGTTCAACGGCTGTAAATGCCGCACAGGTATTGAATGTATTGTCCTCGATGCGCGAGACTCCCTGCGGAAGGGTGACGTTTGGCAATACCTTGCAATTGTAGAAGGCCTCCTCACCAATACCCGTAAGTCCGTCAGGCAGATTCAGCGTCTTCAGCTTCGTACAACCCTTGAACGTCCTCTTTCCGATGGTTTTCAGGCTCTTGGGCAGCTTCACCTCCTTCAGGCCCGTGCATCCCATGAATGCCTCGTCAGCCAGCCAGGTAAGACCTGTGAAATAGTACAGCTCGGTAAACGAGGTTATGGTTGTCTTGCCCTTGAACACCGTTCCTATGTCAGTAACCGCTGCCGCCTCGCCAAACGAGAATACACCGTCGTTGTTTGTATCCCAGTTGGTCAGGCACAGATTCTTCAGCGTGGTACTGCTGAACGGCAATGCGCGCTCCATGTAATTCTCGGGCTCACAGCCGATGACGGCCTCTGCACCGTCGCTGTAGCCGCCGCTGCTGCCGCCTACACCCTGCGAACCCGGATTCAGCCTTGTAATCAGGTAATAGCCGTCGCTGCTGCCGCCCCATCCCCAGTTGATATGGAAACAGCCCTGGTCGTCATATCCGTCGCAGACAAAGGCATGGCCGCCGCTCGAATTGCTTCCTGCCAGATAGAAAGGCCTGCCCTCGGCCAGTTCCTTGTAAAGCAGGGCATCCCACTCGTCATCCGTGTAGGCATCGGGCTTGTATAAATATTTCACCGAACTGCCATAACCGAAATACTTCTTCATAGCATTTGCCACCATATACGAAAATGCACCTGAGCCGGAACTGGAGTAGTCCATCTCTACACTCACGCCGCAGTAATGCATCAGCTGTGCAACCGCCAGCTGCTGTTTGGCAGTGGCACTGCTCGTATAGGTATCCAGCATGTTGTCCCAGTCTATCGGTGACCCGGCAGGAATTCCTTCCACCGCCAGCTTGCCGTAGTCTGCATGTGCCGTGCGGGTGGAATAGGCAGGCATGTCAGCCTGTGTCTCCGTAACCGATTTCGCACGCTGGTAGTACAGAACCTGTGCCATGGCCGTAGCGACACAACCGGTCACACTCTGGCCCAGCGTAAAATACTGCGGGCATTCGTTGTTATATGGCCAAGTCTGGTTCCATTTTGTGGTAAGCATCGGGGCAACCGCATTGTGTATAGGGGCATACCTGGGAGCCTTGGCCAGACATTCGGGGTGCTCGCTAATGTACTTCAGTTCATTCTCGTAATTCTCCAGCCACGAGCGCATGTTGTCAGGCAGATTGTTGTAGTCAAACTCGCCCTCGTCGGTGTATCCCAACACCGGACGCAGCATGTCATCGCCCGTTGCAATCACATAGCCCTGATTGTCACCGCGGTTGAATACATAGTAGAGTTCCGTTTTCTCCGAACCCTTCTTTGCAATTCGTCGCGGAGACAGCCTTGCACGGTTCACAACGGGAGCCAGCTGACGGCTTCCGGATGCCTTTTCCAAGAAACTGACTGCACGCTGGCGTGCCTGCTCTCGGGTAATTGGCTCAGCGTTGAGCATGAGCGCCACCATCATGCATACGAGCATGAAAAAAGATTTTCTGAGACTGAACATATATACCTGACTTTATTGATTATGCACTTTTTCTTGCGTAAAGGTAACAAAATATTTTTTAAAAGACACCAAAATACTTGCGCGTGATATATAAAAAAAGTACCTTTGCGTTATGATTCAGACATTCAAGAACATATTGGCAGTACTCGCCATTGCTACGGCAACCGCTGCCCATGCAGCATCCGACGTACAGCCACGCTGGATGGATCCAAGCGTAAACCGTGTTAACACATTGCCCCTGCACGCATCGTTCTTCGCCTTCGAAAGCGAGGACCTGGCACTTGCAAACGACAAGAGCCGCAGCAGCCGCTACCTGTCGCTCGAAGGTGACTGGAAATTCAACTTCAGCAAGGACCACGACAAGGCGCCTAAGAACTTCTGGCAGACAGACTTCGACGACTCGCACTGGGTCAGTTTCCCTGTCCCTGGACTTTTCGAAATGCACGGCTACGGTGACAAGATATACAAGAACATCGGTTATGCCTGGGCCAAGCAGTTCAAACCCAATCCGCCATACATCGAAGAGAAGAACAACTATACCGGTTCATACCGCCGCATCGTTGACATTCCCTCCACATGGAACGGCCAGCAGATTATCATGTATGTAGGCTCAGCAACCAGCAACCTGACCCTGTGGGTGAACGGGCAAGAGGTCGGATACAGCGAGGACTCGAAGGATGCAGTGGAGTTTGACCTGACAAGTTACCTGAAACCAGGACAGAAGAACCTCATCTGCATGCAGGTCATGCGCTGGTGCGACGGCTCTTACGGAGAGGACCAGGATTTCTGGCGCTTTACCGGAATTGCCCGCGAGGTATATCTCTATGCACGTCCCCTGTCACATATACAGGACATCATAATTACACAGGATCTGAACCCAGGAAACACCGTCGGCCAGTTGGGATTCGAACTGTACACCACAGGATGCAAGGGCAAGGACATCGT
Source organism: Bacteroidaceae bacterium (assembly GCA_017617635.1). GTDB lineage: Bacteria > Bacteroidota > Bacteroidia > Bacteroidales > Bacteroidaceae > Physcousia. The sequence continues at coordinate 49,281 of JAFZVW010000065.1, forward strand.
CATGAAACTGAATGACCCTAACGGCAGCAACGTATGGCACAGCAAAGGCAAGATAGGCGGCGACATGGTATTCATGAAGGAGCCCATAGTGAACGTCGAGCCATGGAGTGCCGAGCAGCCCAGCCTCTATACCCTGACGGTCACCATATCCGACCACGGGCGCACCATACAGAGCATACGCCAGCGCATAGGCTTCCGTCACATCGAAATCCGTGACGGACAACTGCTGTTCAACGGCAAGCCCATTCTGATAAAGGGTGCCAACCGCCATGAGATGGACCCTGATGGGGGATATGTTATCAGCCCCGAGCAGATGAAGGCGGACATCCTTGCCATCAAGCAGCTGAACATAAATGCAATACGCACATGCCACTACCCTGACGATCCCCGTTGGTACGACCTGTGTGACGAATACGGAATCTATCTCTGTGCAGAAGCCAATTTCGAGAGTCACGGCATGGGATACGGAGAGACAAGGCTGGCACAGAATCCCGACTACCGCACAACCATCCTGGAACGCAACATTGCAAACGTCACCGTCCAGCGCAACCACCCCAGCATAATCATCTGGAGCCTGGGCAACGAAAGCGGACACGGAGACAATTTCAGGGAAGCATACCGTACCGTCAAGAATATGGACCATACCCGTCCCGTACAGTACGAACGGGCTGAACTGGATGCGGCAACAGACATCTTCTGCCCTATGTACTACGGTTACGATCAATGTGCAAGATATGCCCAAGGCAATGACCCGCGTCCGCTGATACAATGCGAGTATGCCCACGCCATGGGCAATTCAATGGGAGGATTCATGGACTACATGGACCTTATCCGCAAATATCCCAAATACCAGGGCGGATTCATCTGGGACCTGATTGACCAGGGAGTGCGCGGGAAGAGCCGTAAGACCGGCAGGCAGATATGGATGTACGGAGGTGACGAAGGAGAGAATCCTGCCAGTGACCACAACTTCAACTGCAACGGCATACTGGCGCCCGACCGTACCTTCAATCCACATGCCTACGAAGTGCAGTACGGATACCAGAACTTCTGGATCAGGGACTTTGACGAGGAGACTGGCCAGATTGGCGTCTACAACGAGAATTTCTTCCGCATCGGTGACAATATCGCCATGCAGATACACCTTGTTGCTGATGGCATCGAACGCTGTTCGGACCATGCCAACTTCCTGTACCTGCCCACTCAGGAGACGACCAGGGTGCGGATACCTCTGGCAAAGATGGGTCCTGCACTGAAACAATACAGGAACAGCAATGTCTACCTTAATGTCGAGTTCGTGACAAAGGAGCAGGAAGGCATCCTGCCTGCAGGAACGGTTGTATCACGCGGACAGCTGCACCTGCACCCCGCTGCTGCAGAAACACCGCAGCCGGTATTTGCCGAAAAAGTGACTGTCGACAGTACTGCAGACAGATACATACTCTGTACCGGAAAGCTCAAAGTCACCGTCAGCCGCAACACGGGACTGATCGAAAGCCTCATGAACCGCAGGGCTGAAATGATGCAGGACGGATTCTCCGTCACTCCCAGCTTCTGGCGTGCCCCCACCGACAATGACTATGGTGCAGGGCTGCAGAACAGGTTTGCAGCATGGAAGTCCCCGTCATACACCCTGCAGAGCCTGAAGCTGGCAGACAACGGGGACGGCAGCACATCCGTCTGTGCGAGCCTCAAGGTCAGGGACATCGATGCCACTATCAATATCACTTATACAGCAACTACACAGGGCGAGATACAGGTTGTACAAAATCTGGATGTCGATGAAAACGCCAAGAAACAGCCACAGCCCATGCGTTTCGGAATGCAGTGGGTAATGCCCGGACAGTACGGGAACCTGTGCTACACAGGACGCGGGCCTATTGAGAACTACACCGACCGCAAGACCTCGCAACAGATAGGCACATACACATCGCAGGTATCCGAACAGTATTACAACTACATACGTCCCCAGGAGTCAGGCAACCACTGCGACGTTACATCGTGGCAGCTGACTGACGGTGACGGACACGGACTTCTGTTCCTATGCCCCGACAGCATGGAATGCTCGTCCCTCAACTTCCTGCCACAGGACCTGGACGACGGTAAGGACAAGAACCTGCATCAGAGCCATTCGGGCGACCTCACCCCACGCCCGTACACCGTCACGCAGATATGCCAGACACAGATGGGACTGGGCTGCGTGGATTCATGGGGAGCATGGCCACGCAGACAATACCAGATGCTGTGGCGCGACCGCACGTTCAAATACATTATACGTGCCATTTAATTACATACAAAACAATAAAGGCAATATGTTAGCTCCATCATTACTAAGTGCCGACTTCGGCAACCTGGAACGCGAATTCCAATGGCTTAACAACAGTGCTGCCCAGTGGCTGCATATCGACGTCATGGACGGCGTCTTCGTACCCAACATCTCATTCGGATTCCCCGTTCTCAAACACGTGGCACGCCTAAGCCGGAAACCTCTGGACGTACACCTGATGATTGTCGAACCGCAGAAGTTCATACCCGAGGTGAAAGCCTTGGGCGCATATATCATGAACGTACACTACGAAGCCTGTACACACCTTCACAGGGTCATCGCACAGATTCACGACGCCGGAATGAAGGCAGGCGTCACCCTCAACCCTGCAACACCGGTGTCGGTATTGCAGGACATCGTACAGGACGTTGACCTGGTGCTGCTCATGAGCGTGAATCCCGGATTTGGCGGACAGAAATTCATTACGCACACATATAATAAGGTAAGGCAATTGCGCCAGCTGATCGACAGTACGGGTTCGCACGCACTTATCGAGGTAGACGGAGGCGTTGACCTGACCAACTATCAGGAACTGCGCCGCCTGGGAGCAGACGTGCTTGTAGCGGGCAATGCCGTATTCGGTGCAGATGATCCCGCAGCCGTATGCGAGAAAATGAGTGTATGACACACAAAAACCACATTGCCTTGAAGAACAAGAGCCTGTATATCTTCATACTCATGCTTATGGCCCTGCTGCCTGTCAGGGCCCAGGATGACTATGCCGCAGTCATAGGGAATGCCATGAAAGCCATGGAACAGGATTCGCTTAGCAAGGCAGAAACCCTCATCCTCCAGGCAATGCACCTGAAACCTGCCGACAAGGCAAATGCCGTCCTATACCAATACCTGGGCGAGATATACGTCCGACAGAAACGCCACAAGGACGCACTGCAGGCATTCAGCGACGGGCTTACTTTACAAAGCGGCAACCAGAACCTGCTCATCGACCGCGCATCGCTCTACCTGACCATGGGCAGCGAAGGACGTGCCCTTACGGACCTGGACAACCTGCTGACCATCAACCCTGACCACCTGCAGGGCCTCTTCTACCGTGCCTACGTCTACCGCAAACAGCATCTTATGATGAAAGCCCGCAGGGACTACGAACGCCTCATCATGCTGCAGCCGGAAAACCGCGAGGCACGCATATCGCTTGCAATGCTCAATGCCGACGACAACCGCCCGCAGGAGGCAATGGAACAGGCCGACATCATAGTCCGCTACTGGCCCAACTATGCCGTTGGATGGATTGTACGCGGAGGACTGTACCAGAAACGACGCAACTTCGAACTGGCACTGCAGGACATGAACCAGGCAATCCGTATGGAGCCTGACAACCCCGATTTCTACATTTCACGAGCCATCCTTTACCGTGATTTCAAGAAAAAATCCCTTGCACGCGCAGATTTTGCACGCGCCGTACAACTGGGAGCCGACCCTGCAGAATGTGCCGGACTGATGCTCACGGACCGACGGGGCAAAGAGGCAAAATAAAACTTTATTACAAAAAATTTGCTCATTTAGTAAAAAGTAATACCTTTGCACTCGCAATTACAATAAATGAAGCAAAAAGTTCTATTTTTCCTATATCTGACAGTCCTGATACTGCCCAACCTGATTCTCTGCTATACCGAGACCATGCCTTGGTATGGCAAGGCAACGCTGCTATTGCTGCCGCTTTCAGTATACTGGACAGTCATGACACTGAGCCACCGCCCGTCGAAGGTCTGCCTGTGGATGTTCCCCATAATGTTCCTGGGCGCATTCAACATCGTTCTCTCGTACCTGTTCGGCAAGGGAGTCATAGCCGTTGACATGTGGCTCAATGTCGCCACATCCAGTCCCAACGAGGCAGGCGAAATGCTTGCCCAGTTGTACCCCTCGGTCATAGCCGTCGTAGTTATCTACATACCCACCCTGATATACGCCATATATGACATACGTAGGAAAGGCAGGCTTACCAGACAGTTCATACGCAGGCAACGCTGGGTTGCAGGCACGCTGCTGCTGGCGGCAGTACCGCTCACTGGAGCCACTCTGGCAACAGGTAAATGGAACATCCTGGACGACCTCTTCCCCGTCAACGTATGCTACAACCTGAAACTTGCCGTACAGCGCCAGGCAATATCACTCAAGTATCTCGACAACATTCACGACTTCAGTTTCGATGCCACATGTCAGGATGCAGACAGCATTCCGCAGGTACTCGTCCTCGTTATCGGTGAGACAAGCCGTGCCGCCAACTGGCAGATAATGGGATACGAACGGGAGACAAACCCACAGCTGAGCAGTACACCGGGAGTGATTGCATATCGCGACTGCCTGACCCAGAGCAACGCCACGCACAAGAGCGTTCCCATATTGCTCTCACCGGCAACGGCCGAGGATTTCCCCTTACTATACCACTCCAAAGGACTCCTGGCAGCATTCCGCGAGGCAGGCTATCACACCACATTCGTCAGCAACGAACCGCGCAATCACTCGTTCAACGACCACCTGGGCGAACAGGCAGACACCACAATCTTCCTGCGCGACCACATCAGCGGCGACCCCAAGGACACACTGCTCCTGCCCTACGTCAGCCAGACACTGGCCCTTGGCAGGCAATATCCGCACCAGCTTATCGTCCTGCACAGCTACGGGAGCCACAGCACCTATTCCGACCGCTACGAGGACTACCAAAGCCACTTCCACCCCGACAACGTGGTCAAGGCTACCGCAAGCTGCCGCGACATACTGATAAATGCGTATGACAACACCATACGCCTGACCGACCACATCCTGGCAAGCATCATCGATATGCTCAACAAGAGCGGACGGCCAAGCGCACTTGTATATACCAGCGACCACGGCGAGGACATCTACGATGACGAGCGCAATCTGTACCTGCACGCATCCCCATGGCCCAGCTACTATCAGCTGCACACACCATTGGTATTCTGGTTCAGCCAGGGATACAGACAACTCTATCCGCAGCGTGCCGACCTGGTCGCCAAGCACCGCAAGGACCCCGTACAGAGCGACTGCATATTCCCCACAATGCTGACACTCGGAGGCATCAATACCAAGATTAACCAAGATACACTGTCACTGGCATCCCCCGGCTACCGCATCAAGGCACAGCGACATTACCTGACCGACCACAACCAGTCGGTAACACTGGACCGCTGCCTGGAGCCGCAGGACTTTGTCCAGATAAAGAAACGCAATATGCGACCTTACTGACATGAATATACAGAACCGAATAGTCAAGGCAATAATCGTCATTCAGGAGGCAGGCATAGGCCTGACACGCAACCAACTGCAGGACATTCTCACAGGAAAGGAAAGCGAGGATGTGCAGAACAATGAATTCGACCAACTCGATTCCTTCGGAATTGCCGAAGGCAGCGAGGACGAAGACTGGAATGCCATCTTCGACCGCGCCATCGAGGAAGGCCTGCTCAAAATCAAAAACCAGAAACACCGCACCCTGACCTATACACCCGACGGAAAGAAGTTCCGCAAGAAACCGCGTCCCGTCATGCTCGGAGAAGGTGCTGACGACGAAGACTACAATGGCATAGACGACCCCGATTTGGTTTCAGTAATGCGCGGAGCAATGAAGGATGGAGTCATGTCCATTGACCAGAAAGTCCGCAATCCGCGCACCAAGCGGCAGATCAAGCTCATCCAGGCCATCGACCGCAAGATTGCCCTGGACGACTTTGCACAAAACGAGAACATCGATTTGGACGAAGTCATAGACGAACTGGAGGCACTACGCAACAACGGCAAGAATCTGGACATCACGTACTTCACCGATGAAGTAATCGGCCCTGACGAAGTCCAGGAAGTACGCGAAAGCCTTGCCGAACAGGAATGCAACATCCAGAAACTGCGCAAGGAATGGGGAGACGTATACAACGAACAGGAACTCCGCCTGCTCGCATATATACTGTCATAACAATCACCTCACGGCTTGATATAAATCAAGAAAACAGGCAAATATCCAAAATAAACCACCAATAATATTGCAAGTATCACGAAAAGCACTACCTTTGCATCGTGTTTTTCATGGTATTAGATTTAAGGTTAACTAAAGATTGGTTGTCGTGAGACAACCTTCTTTTTTTTTACGCACCTTTCCCATAGTGATGCCATACTGTCCGGAAGAGTAGGATTGTCTGGACTATTTCATAAATATTTGCAGTAAGGATTGGCTTTTTTCAAATTATTTATATCTTTGCATCGTAAAACAATAAAAAGCAATATGTACAAAACTACCCCCCCCCGGAATTCGTAAAGATTTCTGTTATCGCGCATTGGCGCGGAATGCTATATACGGCACGCTGTGACTCTGGAAACGGAGCGCGGTGTGCCGCTTTTCGTATGTATAAACAATTAAAATCAAAATAACTGTATGAAAAAACTATTTACACTTTTGCTCCTTGTCTGCGGAATGTCGACAGGAGGGTGGGCTCTTGAACAGGACGGCGAGGGCTACTATCTTCTCAGCTCCGTGCAAGACTGGCAGGACTTCGCCACACTTGTTCAGACCACACCTACGGCTAATGCCCGCATGACGGCAGACATTGACCTCGGCGACGACCAGACGAAGATAGGCGATTATGATGTTGCTTACGCCTATCAGGGAGTCTTTGACGGACAAGGACATACGCTTAATGTCAACTATTATTCAACGTCCTCAACTGTTGCAGAAGGTTATACTATCGCTCCGTTCCGAAATATTAAGGGGGCTACCATCAAGAACCTTACTGTGACAGGCTCCATTACGGGTTATAGGCACCCTGCCGGTGTTGTCGGTTATACTGTTAGCCCAAGCACTAACTTAATAAGCAATGTGACAGTTTCTGCGACAATTAACATGGTAGACTCGCATGGAGGTGGTTTTGTTGGACATTGTGATAAATCAACCACGACAATACAGGATTGTTTGTTTAATGGTACTATCAATGGTAAAGCTGGTGGAAGCACAGTTGGCGTCTTCTTCGGA
>JAFZVW010000008.1 GCA_017617635.1 Bacteroidaceae bacterium
AAGGATTGCATTGTCTCTACCACCGGTATGATTAGCCGTGAACTCTTTGAGTATCGTGCTGCTATGAACCAGGGCCACGAGCGTGATTTTCTGACTGTTGGTTCTATGGGACACGCCTCTCAGATTGCGTTGGGTATTGCTCTGGCAAAGCCTGACCGCAAGGTGTGGTGCTTTGATGGTGATGGTGCTGCTATTATGCACATGGGTAGTATGGCTATTGTGGCCAACAAGGCTCCCAAGAACTATGTTCACGTGGTGTTCAACAATGGTGCTCATGACTCTGTTGGTGGTCAGCCTACCGTGGGTTTGAAGATTGATCTGCCTGCTGTGGCAAAGGCGGTTGGCTATAAGGCTACTGTCTCTGTGGATAATAAGGAAGAGTTGGTAGCTGCAATGAAGAATCTTGCAGAAGGGCCTGTCCTTGTGGAGGTCAAAGTCAAGAAAGGCAACCGCAAAGACCTTGGCCGCCCGACTACAACACCTATTCAGAATAAAGAAGCATTAATGGATTTCCTCAAGAAATAAGACAAATGGAACTGAAAGATATAAAGATTAAGCGTAATGTATTGTTGAACCCGGGGCCTGCAACGACCACGGATAGTGTGAAATTGGCTCAGGTAGTTCCGGATATTTGCCCACGTGAGAAAGAGTTCGCTGGACTGATGAAGGGTCTGCGAAGTGACTTGTGTAAAGTAGCACACGCACCGGAACCTGAATATACCTCGGTACTCTTCTGTGGTTCTGGCACCATAAATATTGATATTTGCATCAATTCACTTGTTCCCGAAGGTAAAAAGATACTGGTGGTGAACAATGGTGCGTATAATAGCCGTGCTGTTGAGGTATGCCAGATGTATCACATTCCTCATATTGACCTCAAGAGCAGTGTCTTTGAGCAGCCTAACCTGGCAGATGTGGAGAAAACCTTGCAAGAGAACCCTGATGTGGCTGTGGTTTATTGCTGCCACCACGAAACGGGAACTGGCGTGCTGAACCCTATCCGTGAGATTGGTGCGTTGGCACACAAGTATGGCGCTATCTTTATCTCTGATACCACATCCAGTCTTGGTATGGTTCCGTTTGATATGGTCAAGGATAATGTGGACTTCTGCATGGCTTCTGCTCAGAAAGGCTTGATGGCCATGTCTGGCCTGTCATTCGTCATTGGCCGTAGGGACATCATTGATGCATCTAAGAACTATCCTACACGCTCTTATTACTGCAACCTCTATATGCAGTATGAGTGCTTTGAGAAGACAGGAGAGATGCATTTTACACCTCCTGTCCAGACCATCTATGCTGCTATCCAAGCCTTGAAGGAATACTTTGAGGTAGGAGAGGAATCCAAATGGGCTCGCCATCGCAGAGTTTATGAAGCCATTCGTAAGGGTGTTAAGGAACTGGGATTTGAGACTGTTATTGATCCTAAGATCGAGTCTGGTCTTGTGGTATCAGTGAAGTATCCTGATGATCCTAACTGGGATTTCGAGAAGGTACACGATTACTGCTATGAACGTGGTTTTACTATCTATCCGGGAAAGATTTCCACAACCAATACCTTCCGTCTCTGTGCTTTAGGTACTATTGATGTGAAGGATATTGAAGATTTTATGATTGTATTACAAGAAGCCCAGAATAGAATAAAATCAGGGGTTTTTGAGTTACCCACTAACTATAATACAGTTAACCAGTAACTCTAATACACTTACCCACTAACTCTAAAAGGCTTAATATAGCAACTGTAAAAGGGTTAAAATAGCAAGTGAGTATGACCAAAATCAGTCATCCGCATCGTTGAGGCAAATCATGCGCATTTTAGTTAAGTGTTTCTCAGAAGGTCATTTTTTTAACAAAACTCTTGTAAAAAATCTCAAAAAGGTGTAATGAGTACCAAATAGAAAATCTCAAAAAGGTGTAAGGTGGCGTCATTATGAAGCGAAAAATATATCAGCAACTCCTTGATTGGAAGGAGAAAAGAAACGGTGAAGTAGCACTACTCATGGAAAGGCCGGATTTTGATTCAGTATGACCAAAATCAGTCATGCGAATCATTAAAGCACAAATCACCACAACCGAAGAGCCACAAAGAAACACTTAACTGTTTCGGGTTTTTTACTTAAGTGTTTCTCAGACAGCTTTTTTTATGCCTAGAAATGCATTTTTATGGCAATAGGGGGGTTGTTATTAATTATTTTTGTACCTTTGGTTGCGAAAAATCATTTAACCTAATAAAAAACAACAAACATGAAACCTACACTTTTCCTTCTTGCAGCTGGTATGGGTAGCCGTTATGGCGGCTTGAAGCAGCTGGACACCCTGGGACCTCAGGGGCAGTGTATTATGGATTACAGTATTTATGATGCTATCAAGGCTGGCTTTGGTAAGATCGTTTGGGTAATCCGCCGTGACTTCGAGCAGCAGTTCCGCGAGCAGATCCTGTCCAGGTACGAGGGTCATGTTCCTTGCGAGTTGTGTTTCCAGGCTCTGGATGCTCTGCCAGAGGGATTCAAGGTTCCCGAAGGCCGTGAAAAGCCCTGGGGTACAAACCACGCTGTAATGATGGGTAAGGATATCATCAAGGAGCCTTTTGCCGTGCTTAACTGTGATGATTTCTATGACCGTGACGCATTCATGGTATTGGCCAAGTTCCTGACCGAGTTGCCAGAGGGCAGCACAGGCCGTTATGCAATGGTCGGCTTCAGCGTTAGCAACACCTTGAGCGACAGCGGTACTGTAAGCCGTGGTATCTGTGCTACTGACGAGAAGACTCACATGCTGACTGATGTTGTCGAGCGTACCAAGATAGAGCGTCACAATGGCGTGGTAGAGTATCTCGACGAGAACGACAAGTGGGTTGCTATTCCTGACGATACTCCGTGTTCTATGAACTTCTGGGGTTTCACTCCTGACTACTTCCAGTACAGCGAGGATTATTTCAAGGTATTCCTGTCTGACCCGAAGAACCAGGCCAACCTGAAGAGCGAGTTCTTCATCCCATTGATGGTGGACACCCTGATCAAGCAGGGCAAGGCTACTTGCGAGGTTCTGCCTACTACATCCAAGTGGTTTGGCGTAACTTATCCCGAGGATCGTCCGGGTACTGTCGAGAAGCTGGCTGCCTTGCACGCTGCAGGTCAGTATCCTGACAAGATGTTCTAATAGGATACAAGGTAATACATATACAGAGAAAAGCCCTTCGGTTTCCGACCGAGGGGCTTTTTAATTGACTGTTGTCAGAACGGGTATCCTATGGCAAAGTGGTATCCCAGGGACTTGCCGAAGGACGGCATGTTGTAGTAGCCCTCCTTGCCGGTGTCATACGGTGCGTGTATGCCCACACCTATGTCGAACCTGATTACCAGGAAGTCCAGGTCGTATCGCAGGCCTGCTCCCGTGCCAAGTGCCAATTCGCGACCGAAGTTGTTCCATTGGAACTTGCCTCCGGGGCGGTCGGGGTCTTCCCTCATGAGCCATACATTTCCGGCATCCACGAATACGGCTCCGTACAGCGAGCTGATAATAGGGAAGCGATACTCCATGTTGCACTCGAACTTCATGCTTCCGACCTGGTTCAGGTACGAGAATTGTGACTGTACGGGGTTGTAGCTGCCGGGGCCTATACCGCGTACACCGAATGCCCTGATGCTGTTTGCACCGCCTGCTGTGAACATTTCCTGGTATGGTGCGGATTGTCCGTTGTATTCCCACAGGAATCCCAGATAGCCGTGTGTCAGCAGGCTTGAGCGTTCTCCCAGACGCAGGCAATGGGTGTACTCGATTGTGTTCTTCTGGAACTTGTATGACTGTTTGGTGGACAGGGACAGGTTGTTGATGTTCCGCTTAACCCTGGGCGACGTCCAGGTGAACTTGTATTCCATGCTGGGTACGAGCTGGTCTTTGAGGCTTGTGTACAGAGCAGGGTTCTGATCCATTATTTCGATGAACTCGTCGGTAGTGCTCAGGAGCTGGCTGTATTCCAAGTGAATGGGAGTGAATTCGTGCAGGACGTTGGCAGACTTCTGGAATGTCCACTTTGCACGCAGGCCTGCGCTTATCTGGCTATAGTAGCCTGCACGGTTCAGCCACTTCACGTCCGCCTTGAACAATGTCGTTGACTGTACCTTGCGATTCAGCTTCTTGCCTATCCCGAAGAACATGAACCTGGGGTAGGAGAGTGTTATGTTGCTCCCCAGTTCCCACGAGTTGATACCGGTTCCCTTGCCCCTGTTGTTGGCGCCCGTCTGCCATTCGTACGAGCCGTTGATGCCCCATGTCAGGGTCTCGGCACCACGGAAGGCATTGCGCTTGTTAATCGAGTAGCCTATTCCGGGCCCCAGAAGACCGTTTGTCTTATTGGTAATCTTGCCTTCGAATTCGCTGTCGTATGGCTTGTCCAGCATGGCATTGATGTAGAGGTCCAGCGTGTCGCCCTGTGCCGGCCTGTAGTCAAGCTGCAGGTTCGAGAAGATGCCCATCGCCGCAATATGGTTCTGCATCAGTTTCTGTGTCTCCTGGCTGTACAGGTCACCCTTACGCTGATACAGGTAGCGCAGCATCGCACTCAGCCTCAATGGCGGACGTTTGACCTTGCCTCCGCTCCAACGCATTGTCAGGTTACGCAGGGCAAACGAGTCCGTCATTACCGTATCGTTGTATTTAAGTACGGTTATGTGTGTCTTGCCTATATGGTACGGCTTGTCGGCAATCTCGGGTACTGATGCCGACGGCTGCACCTGCAGCTGTACCTTCAGCGGTTGTTGTATGGTATCTGCCCTGTATGCAATGTAGTCGCTGTGATAGTAGTAATAGCCGTTGTTGCGCAGCAGGTCCGTGATACGTTCGCGTTCGTCCGACAGCGTCGGCAGGCAGAACGGGTCGTTGCGGTACAGCAGCCGCTTGTCCATGTTAGCCTTGATGATAGAGTCGGCAGCTCCGGTAAACCCGCGGTATTCGATGCTGTCAAGACGGAACAGCTGTCCGGGAAGAACCTGATAGGATACCTTCTGCTTGCGCGGATTGCGCACACTGTCTATGCGGAACTTGACATCAGCATTGAAATAACCGTAATTCTGCAGAGTGTTTCTTGCCACCTGGGTGCGCACCGCAGGAGCCACCGTGCTGATGTATTTGGGGTTGGAGGCAAAACTGTTCATCATCCAGCGTCCGAAGCGGCTGTTCGAGTTCACGTAGCGGTTCCATATCCACAGTCCTACGGTGAAAGGATGCTTGTATTTGCTCGAGCCCATAAGCGAGCCGTTGGGGGCGTACGACAGGACGCCCTCCACCTCGCTCTTTGCCAACGAATATGCCTCGGCATCCTGTTTAATCAGAGCCTTGATGCTGTCCTTTTCCTGCTTTGTCAGTTCGTGGCTCTTGAGGCTTTCCAATGCGTTGGAGTTGCCTGTCAGGACACCTTCGACGGCAGTATAGGCATTTGCCACAGCCGTTATTACGCCGGTATCGTTGTTCTTGCTCTTCTTCTCTCCCCATTTGCGGCCGTATGCCAGTTCGTCTATGCCGGCATACAGATATTCGTCCTCGGGAATGTTCTTTGTCTGATAGCAGGAGACAAACAGCATGACCGCCAGAATGCAAGGTGCCAGTTTATATATTGATAGTCTGATCATAGGTATGTCTAATCCTTCTTCTTCGTGCGGAAGATGAAAAGCTCTCCCAGTTTCTCGGTCTTACGGCGCAGTACAAGGCTGGCTCCCATTTCCATGATGTCGGGTTCAAGCAGGTTGTCGGGGTTCTTGTTGTAGAATGCCTTGACATATCGTGTGCCGCTCTTGTCCAGACGATATTCGACCGATACATTATTTATAATACTCTGGCCGTTGTTTACGGCATTGGAACCCGAGCTTACCTTGCCGCCTATGATTACGCTTACGCGGTTGCCCCAGAATCGCTTGGCAAACGAGAAGTTGTAATCCGTCTGCGACGTTCCTGTCGCTGACTTGGTATTGTCAATACCGAAGCCTATGTCGATTGTACTGAGGGCCTTACCGGCAATCTTGCTTATCTGTCCCTGCAGGAACGAGTTGAGAGTGTTCGTCGTGTTGAATCCTCCGGTAGATGACGATTGCGATGTAGATGACATGTACATGCCTGTTGCCAGAAGCGTCACGGCAGCCCTGCTGCGATCCTCGTTGCTCATTGCCGAAATCTCGTTCTGCACGGTCATGTTCTCGGGAGCCTCGAGGGTAAACTCAAGTCCCAGGTCCTCGAGCGACTGCGTAATGTTCAGACCCACGTCAAAGTTAACCGATACGGGAACGTTGTTCTGCGTTACCGTTGCCTTCTTCTTCTCGCTGGCATGTATGTTCAGGTGCGGGTTCATCATGTCACCTATGAACTCGACATAGCTGCCGTTGTGTATCTTGAAGTCCTTGAGTGATGCAACCACCAGGCTGTAGTCCATACGTCCCTCGATAATGGTATACCGGCCGTATGCCCTCATGCCGTTCAGCTTGTCGTACGACAAGGTCAGCGAGCCGCCGCCCTCGATGTCTATCTTGTCGGCTCCGCTTTCGTTCAGTATGCAGTGTACCGATGTCGCCTCGTCGATGTCTATCTGCAGTTTCATCCTGATGTTCTGCTCGCTTGCAGGCTCCTTCTCCACCGCCGTCGTGTCGGCAAAGTCACAGAAGGTGACTAGTTCGTTAAGCTGGTCGCTGACACTCAGCGGAGCATCCTTCAGTATATACGTCACGTCCGTCTTGCCGTTTACATGCAGCCGTCCGTTGATGTTCAGGTTCTGCAATGTGCCGTTTATACGTCCGTTCAGGTCGACATAGACCTTGCCGTATGCCTGTGCACGGCTGTTCTTCTTGGCATTGATCAGGTTGAAGTCCCTTGCATCCACGCTCAGGTCCAGCTTGATTCTCTCGGGATTCTTGAAATCGATATAGCCGTCCAGGGACAAGGGGTTGTTACCATTGGCAAAGGCCTCGATGCGCTTCAGGTCCAGATAGCTGCGGTCGATGACAATGCTGTCGTCGGGGAATCTCAGGTCGATGCTGTATGGATCCGAGCATATATGCATGCTGTCCGTCAGCAGTATACCCGACAGCAATGGCGAACTGACAGCTCCGCTTACATCCAGATGTCCGTGCGCATAGCCCTCGAGCCTTGCCAGCTTGTCGGGGATGAACGAATTCGCGATATTCAGCGGCAGGCGTTCCATGCGCGCATCAGCCTGTATCATGCCCTCTTTTCCCTCCTGCCAGTATTTGCCGTTCAGGAACGACACCTCGCAGCCGTTGTGCTTCAGTATTCCGTCAACGTAGTGCGATCCGTCGGCATTGGGGAAGTATGCAACATCCAGCCCCAGGTCACCCATTGCGGTTCCCTCGTATGTCATGTTCCTGACTCCCATGTCCACAGATACGGTCGTCTCGGTATCGGTCTTTACAAGGTGGGCGTCACCGTTCAGGAAGCCCGTTACGACGGGCATGAATGGTACTACGTTGGACAGTTCGCCCAGGTTGAAGTTGTATATGGATACCGTCAGGTCCTGTGCAGCCTCCTCGTTGGGAGTGCTGTACAGCTTCAGCGCCGTGCCGTCGTCTGCTATCAAGTGCAGGTCGGCATGAGCGTGGTTCTTGCGGTCAAGCGATATGTAGTTGTCGGCATTTACCTTGAAATGACGGTAAGCCAGGATGGGCTCCAGAGGTTCCATGCGCACCATCAGCATGCTGTCCGATGTCTCGGCCTTGAATCCCAGGTCCACACCCTTGATGCCCTTGGCATCTACAAATTCCAAAGCTGCCTCCAGGCCGTTGTCCGTCAGGCGGTTCCTGAGCGTTGCCTCGAAGTCCACCACCTTGTTACGGGGACCGTTCTTAACGCGCAGCATCGACAGTATGCCGTCATCAGGATGCCTCATTTCTATCTGTATGGTATCCAGGCATACCGAACCGGTGTTCAGCTTGAACATGTGTCCGCTGCCGTTCAACCCTTTGTCGGGGTCGGTCGTAACATCCAATGCCAGTTCCTGGAAGTCATATCCGAAACTGCGCATCAGGTTGCCCAAGGGATTCGTGCGGGCCGAATAAAGATGCAGCTCCACGCTTGGCAGCAGGTTTTTCAGCATTGACTGATCCAGCTTGAAGGCCTTTATCTCGTTCTGCAGTTCACGGGTAAAGGCATTCACCTTCTTCATCAGCGTCTCCCAGCCGTGATGCGAGTTCAGCTTCAGTTTCAGGTCTCCCGCATCGGCATACGCAAACACGGTATCGGGATTCATAGTCAATCCCAGGGACAGGTCCATAGGATGGAAGATGCTGTCCGCGGTAACAATCTCTATTGCCTGTATCTGTCCGTCAAACGAATGGCTGTCCTTCAGGTTTGTGTTGCCTATGATGTTCAGGCCCATCGAGGCAGAGAAAGGCTTGTCCAGCACCTTCAGCTTGTACAGGTCTATGCGCGACAGGTCCAGTGAGAAATCCACATCATGTATGCCGCCGTTGACAAACGCATCGGCACAGGCACTCGCCTGCAGGTATTCGTTGTCACACCCCAGATCCAGCGTGCCCTTGCCGTTACGCAGGCTTGCCTGCATGCTTATGTCCGAGAGGTCTGCGTGCTGATAGCGCAGGTTCTGCACATATGCCTCAGCCCTAAGGTTTGCAGACCTGGAAGTGAAGTCGGAACCGCGTCCGCTGACATCAGCCGTTGCAGTAACATTGTATATCTCCTGGTCAGGCACGAAGTCATGCACGTTCAGGTTGCGTATGTCCATGTTGGCAGCGTAGGACATGGCATCCGTATTGACCGAAGCCTTCACCTTGGCCAGTCCGTTTCCCTCCTTCAGCAAGGCATCCGCACGGTAGTTATGGCCGTCAACCACGGCATCTGCAGTCACGCTCATCGACGGTATGCGGAATCCCGTAAGGCCCATTCCACGTCGGATGAAATCCACATCGGCAACATCAGCCTTCATCCTCAGCCGTGCATTCAGGTTGTCAGGTGCGGCCATGTTGGCAACGGATCCCTGCGCCTTTATGTCGGCAACGCCTGACATCCATACGTGCAAGGTGTCAATCAGCATTGCATCGATATTGCCGTCCGACAGGATGCGTGCGTTCAGCGGCTTGTCGGGGTATATGCGGCTTGCCATATCGGGCAGCCATTCCCCAGCCAGGTTCATCAGGTCCTCCCTCTGGATCCTTGCCAGCAAATCAGCCATCACATGTCCCTGCTTTCCAGGGGTGAAGGCATTGAAATCCATATCCAGGGCACCGCGTATGCGGCTGAATGCATTGCTGCGGTTCTTGGGATCTGTATGTGTCTGCAGGTCGATATTGCTGAAGGCAACGCGTGTGGTGTCTGCCCTCAGATTATCCAGCAGTAATGTCGTCACAGGTACACGGGCACACTTTGCCGCGTTGTTCCCGTCAGGCAGGGACAGTTCTATATTGCCACCCGTCTTCAGGTCCATGTGTCCCAGGCTGACCTTCAGCCCGTCCAGGTCAAAATCCTCCAGCAGCAGCGCTGTGTAAGGCAGTTTCAGGCTCATGTCGCCGTTTTCCTGCTTCATCGTGAACAGCAGGGAATCCGTCTCGAAATCCAGCTTACGTACTTTGTACCTGCCGTGCTCCAGACCTACGTCACCCTTTGACAGGGCAGCCCTGCGTATGGCACCGTCGACGACCATCGAATCCCTTACGCTGTGGAACTGCACATGGCTGCGCAGTATCTGCACGTCATTGACATCAATGCTCCATAATACAGGCTTGCTCTCGGTCGTGTCCACGATTGTCGTGTCACGCATGTTTATTGCCAGGTTGCACTTGTCCAGCAAGGCTCCCGAAAGTACGGCATGACGCTTGTCCAGGTCAATGTCCTCGGCCTCCAGGTGCAGCTTGCCCAAGCCGCCCTTCAGCCGCAGCTGGGCAATCAGGTCGCGAGTGTTTATGACACCACGGCATATGTCAACAGCCTCGACACCCACGTGCCAGGTGAATATGCGAGAAAGGTCAAGGTCCACAATTACCGTGTCGGTATGCAGTACCGTGTCCCTCTCCTCTATTGCCGTAAAGTTGTTCAGTTCGATGTCCAGCGGGAAATGTATGCGCAGACGCTCGATGGTTATGTCAAGCCCCGTCTCCTCGCTTGCCTTGTCGGCAGCCAGGTGCGCCGCCCAGTTCTGTACAGGGGGAATATACAGCGCTGCTGCCAGCACAAACGGCAGCAACACTATCGTCAGGGCGCCTATGCCCGTCCATTTCAGTATCTTCCTCTTATACTCCAATCCCTTGTTCCTCTATGTCAAAGAGTTCGAATATCGAACCTTTAGGCGCATCCGCTACAACCCTTATCTCCTGATGCGAGACAGGATGCTCCATCACCAGCTCGCGTGCATGCAGGCTGATTCCACCATCAGGATTGCTGCGCTTTGCACCGTATTTCAGGTCGCCCTTAATCGGACACCCTATCTTTGCCAGCTGACAGCGTATCTGGTGGTGACGGCCCGTCAGCAGATGCACCTCCAGCAGATGATAGCGCTCGCTATGAGCCAGTACCCTGTAATCCAGCACCGCCTTTTTGCTTCCCGGTACCTCGTGGTCGTAAGCCCTGGCGGTATTCGTCTTCTCGTTGCGTGTCAGCCAGTGTGTAAGCCTTCCCTCCGGCTGCTCCGGAACATTTGCCGTAATCGCCCAGTAGGTCTTCCTTACTTTGTCATGCCCGGCAAAGAGCCTGTTCAGGCGGGGTAGGGCCTTGCTCGTCTTGGCGAAAACAACCACACCGCTTACAGGACGGTCCAGACGATGCACCACACCCAGGAATACATTACCTGGCTTATGGTACTTCCGCTTTATCCAATCCTTGACAATCTCGCTCAGCGGAACATCGCCGGTCTTGTCGCCCTGCACGATTTCCCCTACAGCCTTGTTGACAACGATAATGTGATTATCTTCGTAAAGAACCTCCAACTCAATTATGAATTATGAATTGAACTACATGTTCATTCCGCCGTCAACCTGGATGACCTGTCCGCTCACGTAGCTTGACATGTCACTTGCCAGGAAGGTGGCAACGTTTGCGATATCCTCGACCTGACCGCCGCGGCGCAATGGGATATGCTTCTTCCATTCCTCGCGCACATCCTCGGGCAGAGCTGCCGTCATAGCCGTTTCGATAAAGCCCGGAGCAATTGCATTGGCACGGATACCCTTAGGTCCCATCTCCTGGGCAACACTCTTGGCCAGGGCTATCATACCGGCCTTGGATGCAGCATAGTTGGCCTGTCCGGCATTACCGTGTACACCCACTACGCTTGCCATGTTTATGATGCTACCGCCACGCTGGCGCATCATTACGGGAACGCAAGCATGGATAAAGTTGAATGCACTCTTCAGGTTCACGTTGATGACGGCATCCCACTGCTCCTCGCTCATGCGCAGCATAAGCCCGTCCTTGGTAATACCTGCATTGTTCACCAGGATGTCTATCGTGCCGAAATCCTCCTTGACCTTCTTTACCAGTTCCTCGGTTGCGGCAAAGTCCGCAGCATTGCCTGCATACGCCAGGCACTTGACACCCACGGCCTCGATTTCCTGGCGTGTAGCCTCCAGGCCTGCAGCCATGTCATCGTTCAACACCAGGTCGGTAAATGCAATATTTGCACCCTCGGCAGCAAACTTCAGCGCAATGCCCTTGCCAATACCACGTGCTGCACCCGTAATCAGCGCAGTCTTTCCTTCCAGTAATTTCATATATTCTATCTGATTTTTAAATTCAAAAAAAAAAATTCCTTCTACCTCTTCGACAGCGAGCGGTGTATTATCTTCTGCACCACGGCACGGCTCATGCCCTTTGGCATGCCGTCAGCCAGACGACCGTAGATGTACGGCACCTCCTGACCCTTCACGGCATAGCGGATTATGTCCACTATCAGCGGAACGTCGTCAACATCGAAATGCCCGCTCTCAACACCTTCGGTAATCACCTGTGTCAGCAGGTTCTTCTCGTTGCGGTCAAAGTTCTTGCGCATCAGGCTTACGCGCCAGATGTCGCGGAAGAACTCCGCACGCATATTGCCGTTGCGCTGCACGACCTCCTTGATGGCATTCAGGTGCGAATATATCAGGGCAACGATTTTGTCCTCGGGATCCATGTCCTGCTGAGCCACACGAGTCATCTGCTCGCTCATGCGATCCAGCTCGTCCTGTACTACGGCATGGTATATGGCCTCCTTGGACTTGAAGTACGTGTACAATGTCCTGCGACCCTTGCCCGATGCCGATGCTATGTCGTTCATCGTAGTTTCTTCCAACCCGTTTTTTGCAAACAGCTGTCTTGCTACGTCAATCAGTTTCTGTCTGGTTTTCTCCGATGCCATATGCGCACCTGTGTGTATATTATATATAAGTGTAGTTGCGTACAAAGTTAGCAGTTTTGCCATGCAATTGCAAGTTTTTTTGCAAGTTTTTTGCGCAATCCCTTGGCAGTTTCCCAAAATTCCCATACCTTTGCACTCGCAAACAAGGGAATCCCTTCCCCAGTTAGGCAATATTACATATCGCGGGGTGGAGCAGTTGGTAGCTCGCCAGGCTCATAACCTGGAGGTCGCCCGTTCGAGTCGGACCCCCGCAACAGAGTGGTGGTGAGAATCCCGGTTAAAGCTTGTACAAGTTTTTGCTGGGATTCTTTCTTTTATGCAGTATAACGTAACAAATATAGTATATATATGTTCGAAAACTTAAGCGAGCGACTTGAACGCTCATGGAAAATACTCAAGGGCGAAGGCAAGATAACCGAAATCAACATTGCCGAGACCCTCAAGGACGTACGCCGTGCCCTTCTCGATGCCGATGTCAACTACAAGGTTGCAAAAAGCTTCTGCGATACCGTCAAGCAGAAAGCCTTGGGCCAGAACGTACTTACTGCCGTCAAGCCGCAGCAGCTCATGGTCAAGATTGTCCATGACGAACTTGCAGCCCTCATGGGAGGCGAAGCTGCCGAGCTCAATCTTCCCGGCCGCATTGGCGATCCTACCGTCATCCTCATGGCGGGCCTCAACGGTTCGGGTAAGACCACAATGTCCGGCAAGCTCGCCAAGATGCTCAGGGACAAGAAATCCAAGAAACCCCTGCTTGCAGCATGCGACACCTTCCGTCCTGCCGCTATGGAGCAGTTGCGCGTATTGGGCGAACAGATAGACATCCCGGTTTATATCGAGGAAGGAGCCACCGACCCCGTACAGGTTGCCCTCAATGCCATTCAGCATGCCAAGGCCAACGCCCGTGACGTCGTTATCGTCGATACGGCAGGCCGCCTTGCCGTCGACGAGGAACTAATGCAGCAGATAGCAGACATCAAGGATGCCGTCAAGCCGCACGAGATACTCTTTGTCGTTGACGCAATGACAGGTCAGGATGCCGTCAATACCGCCAAGGAATTCAACGACCGCCTCGACTATACAGGCGTAATCCTCACCAAGCTCGACGGCGATACACGCGGCGGTGCTGCACTCAGCATACGCAGCGTAGTAGACAAGCCCGTCAAGTTCATCGGTACAGGCGAGAAGATGGAAGCCATCGATGCCTTCCATCCCGACCGCATGGCAGACCGCATCCTCGGCATGGGCGACGTGGTGTCACTCGTCGAGCGTGCCCAGGAGATATACGACGAGAAGGAAGCCCGCAAGCTCGAAGCCAAAATCAAGAAGAACAAGTTCGACTTCCAGGATTTCTACAACCAGATACAGCAAATCAAGAAGCTGGGCAATATCAAGGACCTGGCGAGCATGATACCCGGTGTCGGCAAGGCACTCAAGGGCGTCGACATCGACGACAACGCCTTCAAGGGCGTTGAGGCCATCATCCAGAGTATGACACCCTACGAGCGTCAGCATCCCGAATGCCTTAACACCTCACGCCGTCAGCGCATCAGCCGCGGAGCAGGCGTCAAGATGGAAGACGTCAACCGCCTCATCAAGCAGTTCGACCAGACACGCAAGATGATGAAGCTCATGACCAACAAGAGCAAAATGGCCCAGATGGCCCAAATGATGGGACACAGGTAATTCATAATTCATAATGCATAATTCATAATTTGTACATTGTACATCGTACATAGTAAATCGTACATCATACATGACACTAATAGACGGAAAGGCAACGGCAGCCGCTATCAAGGCCGAAATCAAGCAGGAAGTTGAGCAGATTGTAGCTTCCGGAGGCAAGCGCCCCCACCTCGCAGCCGTGCTCGTAGGGCATGACGGAGGCAGCGAGACCTACGTCAAGAACAAAGTCCTCGCATGCGAAGCCTGCGGTTTCCGCAGCACATTGCTACGGTACGAAGACGACATTACCGAGGATCAGCTGCTGGACGTCGTCCGTCAGCTTAACGACGATCCCTCTGTCGACGGCTTCATCGTGCAGCTGCCCCTGCCCGGGCACATCAGCGAGCAGAAGGTAATACAGGCCATTGACTACCGCAAGGACGTGGACGGTTTCCACCCCATCAACGTAGGACGTATGGCCATAGGTCTGCCGGCCTTTATCAGCGCAACGCCCCTCGGCATCCTCACTTTGCTGCAGCGATACAATATCCCCACCAGCGGCAGGAAAGTCGTTATCCTTGGCCGCAGCAACATAGTGGGCAAGCCAATGGCACAGCTCATGATGCAGAAACAATACGGCGACGCCACCGTTACCGTCCTGCACAGCCACAGCCAGAATATCCGGGAAGAATGCCGGCAGGCTGACGTGCTTATTGCAGCAATGGGACGTCCCGCATCAGTAACCGCCGATATGGTCAAGCCTGGAGCAACCGTCATCGACGTAGGCACCACACGAGTACCCGACGCAACACGCAAGACAGGCTTCCGCCTGCAGGGTGACGTCGACTTCGATGCCGTGGCACCAAAGTGCTCGGCCATCACCCCCGTACCCGGAGGAGTAGGTCCCATGACCATCTGCATGCTCATGCTCAATACACTCAAGGCAGGCAAGAAAGAAATTTACTAAAAACTTTACCAAACATTTGGTTGTTTCGCATAAAATCCCTACCTTTGCACTCGCTTTCCACGAGAAGGCAAGCCAATATGGTGACTATAGTTCAGTTGGTTAGAGCGTCAGATTGTGGTTCTGAATGTCGTGGGTTCGAGCCCCACTAGTCACCCATCCCTCCCCCCGAGTCCTTGTAAGCAGCGATGTTTGCAGGGACTCATCCTTTTATAGCGTGGCTGAGCCGTGTAACTACTGCTCTTCGTACCGTGGGACGGTGGGGAGGAATTCGATGTTTTCTCCGTCGGTTTTGCAGCAGAAGTGCTGCATGCCGTTGCTGATAATCAGCAGCGGGACGTGTAGGGTGCGGTTGTAGTGGATTATCTGGTCGCAGGTTGACTGGCTGACGGGGACATCGGGAGCCTTGAATTCCATTATTATCTGCGGCTGTCCCTGACGGTCGTAGAAGACGGCGTCGCAACGCCTGTTCTGCCCGTTGACCTGCAGGCTTACCTCGTGCGCCATACGTCCCTGCGGGTATCCCAGGTCGCGTGTCATCCACAGGGTGAAGTGCTGGCGAACCCATTCCTCGGGGGTAAGGCGTATCCATCTTGCACGCAGATAGTCCCAAAGGTATAGCCGTCCCTGGCGTTTCTCCATGCGTATGTCGGCTGCAGGCAGGTTCAGATTCATTTTATTAAGATTTTCTTCTCGCTTTGCAAATTTATTTCTTATCTTTGCAATACAAAGCACAAAGATAGAAAATAAGTATGAAATCGAAGCAAGAAATAGTTGAAAACTGGTTGCCGAGGTATACCAATCATCCGCTCGAGGACTTTGGCGAGTATATCCTGCTGACCAACTTCAATAACTATGTGGACATTTTCTGTGAGCAGTTTTCCCTGCCGGCTCCTCCATACACAGCCAACATGCGTATGGCAACTGCCGACAATATCACTATCATCAATTTCGGTATGGGCAGCCCCAATGCTGCAATTGTCATGGATCTGCTGTCGGCCATACAACCCAAGGCGTGTCTTTTCCTTGGTAAGTGCGGAGGCCTGAGCCACAAGACGGACAAGGGAGCCCTGATACTTCCCATTGCAGGCATCAGGGGCGAGGGTACCAGCAACGACTACTTCCCGCCCGAGGTCCCGGCTCTGCCGGCTTTCATGCTGCAGCGTGCCGTATCCAGTACCATTCGTGACATGGGCTTGGATTATTGGACGGGAACGGTTTATACGACCAACCGCCGCGTATGGGAGCACGACGACAAGTTCAAGGAGTATCTGCGCATCACGCGTGCAATGGCTGTCGATATGGAAACAGCGACGCTGTTCACCTGCGGATTTGCCAACCATATTCCTACGGGAGCCCTGCTTCTTGTCAGCGACAACCCCATGACGCCCGACGGAGTGAAAACTGCCGAGAGCGACTGGGTGATTACCAAGAACTATGTAAGGGTTCACGTGCAGATAGGCATCGAGGCGCTGGAGATGATCAAGAACGACAAGAAGACCGTTCGTCACCTGAAATTCGACTACTAATGGCAGCAGCAAAGGCAGGTATAACCTTCGAAACCATTGCCCATGATGTAAATGCGGGCAATATCTCACCCGTTTATTGTCTTATGGGCGAGGAGCCTTTCTATATCGACAGGCTCGAAACAATCATTACGCAGAAGGTTATGCCCGTGGCCAACCGAGATTTTGACATGGAGCTTCTGTACGGCAGCGACGTGGACGGAATGCGTGTTGCCGACAGTTGCCGGCAGTTCCCCATGCTTGGCCAGAAGCGTCTGGTTGTCGTGCGCGAGGCACAGCAGATGCGTGCAGGTCAGGATGCCCTGGCTGCCTATTGTCAGAATCCCATGGATACGACAGTGTTGGTACTATGTCACAAGAACGGCAAGCTGGACACGCGCAAGGCACTGGGCAAGGCAGTGGCTGCCAACGGTGTCATGTTCGAGAGCAAGCGCGTGTACGACAGCGCCCTGCCGTCGTTCATAAAAGGCTATCTGAAGGAAAAGGAGGGTAGGGAGATTGACGAGAAAGCCGTGCAGATGCTC
>JAFZVW010000002.1 GCA_017617635.1 Bacteroidaceae bacterium
AATAGCGGGAGCATATTAGGCTTATTGGAAAGGATTATTTGGCACAACACTCTTTTTTACGACACTTCCTATTCTTTGTATGGCTTTACTGGTTTTGACGGTCGTTCGGTCATGCCAATTCTCCAACAACGATTAATTAAGAATGCCCGTCCTGCCACACAGGTGATGATTGACACCTATATGGCAGCCATTAGTTTCACAAAGACAAACCGCAAAGGTCGTTTCACTAACGGAACCTACGAAGCATGGGATTTGCTGCCCCGCAATGTGCTTGTGGATGACGAGGGGGATTTGTATGTGGTTGATGCCGAGATACAGAGACTGTAGCAACGCGGTGATGATGGTTTTCTTGTTCATTGATTCCTGTTTGTCTTTCTTTATAAAAACGTTATTTATTTTATTTCCTTGATTTCAGAATCTTGTCTGACTGTTCCCGTGTCATCTATTTATAATACGCACAAATAGGCAAAATGTTAACTCAAAAGGATGAAATTATTTTTTATAGCAAAAAAATCGTTACCTTTGTGGTGTTGAAAGAATAGATTGAAGCAGGAACAACTTATGAGTACACCATATACTACAGCAATATTACTGTTGCACTGCCCTGACCAGCAGGGTATTATCTCGGAGGTCACAAAGTTTATAACGGATAACAAGGGAAACATCGTTTACCTGGATCAGTATGTCGACAAGGTAGAGGGAATGTTCTTCATGCGCATAGAATGGGAACTGGAAGGGTTCCAGATTCCTCGCGACAAAATCTACGATTATATCACTACACTGTATTCCCAGCGCTACCAGATGAAGTTCAGCCTGTACTATAGCGACAAGCGTCCGCGTATGGCTATCTTCGTCAGCAAGATGAGCCACTGTCTGTACGACCTGTTGGCACGTTGGAAGGCGGGGGAATTCAACTGCGACATTCCCTGCATTGTTTCTAACCATGAGAACTTGCGCTATGTGGCAGACCAGTTTGGCATTCCCTATTACGTATGGAGCATCAAGAAGGACCACTCTAACAAAGCTGAGGTGGAAGCTGCCGAGATGGAGTTGCTGAAGAAAGAGGATATATCCTTCATCGTACTGGCACGTTACATGCAGATTATCAGCGATGAGATGATAGCATCCTATCCGCACCATATCATCAATATCCACCACTCGTTCCTGCCTGCCTTCATCGGTGCCAGGCCTTATCATCAGGCCTACGAGCGTGGGGTGAAGATTATTGGGGCCACCAGCCATTATGTAACAGCTGAACTGGATGCCGGTCCTATCATAGAGCAGGATGTGACACGCATCACCCACAAGGATACGCCTGACAGCCTGGTGCTGAAGGGTAAGGATCTGGAGAAGATTGTCCTATCCCGTGCCGTATCAAAGCATATTCAGCGTAAGATCCTGACCTATAAGAATAAGACTGTGATTTTTGGATGACAGCATACTTAAAGCCATGACCTCTTTTCTGAACAGAGAAAATATTGTACGGAGCAAAGATGGGGTGGAGTATCATCCGCTCCGTCCTTTCCTGCCTGAGAATGCGAAGGTGCTGTTTCTGGGCAGTTTTCCTCCTCAGCGCAAGCGATGGTGCATGGACTTCTACTATCCCAACTTCATCAATGACCACTGGCGCATTGAGGGGCAGATATTCTTTAGGGATAAGAACCATTTCGTGGATGTCAAGGCCAAGCGCTTCAAGATTGATGAGATTGTGACCTTCTGCAAAGGAAAGGGTTTGGCGTTCTTTGATACCTCTACTGCTATCCGCCGTTTGCAGGACAATGCCTCCGACAAGTTTTTAGAGGTGGTCGAGCCGACAGATATCCGTGCCTTGTTGCAGCAGCTGCCCCATTGCCAGGTTATCATCACTACGGGTGAGAAGGCAACCGAGACCATTTGTGCCTCGTTGGAGATTCCAGAGATTCCCAAGGTCAATAGCTCTGTTGCAATCCCGGAGTTGTTTAATAATGATGGCCTGCAGGTCATGCTTTATCGTCTGCCGTCCTCCTCACGTGCCTATCCGCTGTCTTTCGACAAGAAGGTGGAGGCGTATAGAAGATGTTTAAAGGGGATAGTGAAAAGTGAAAAATGAAAAATATGATAAAACAATACTGGTATGGGAAAGTTTGAATTGATGGCATTGCCGTATGCGGTGGAGGCGTTGGAGCCGGTGATTAGTAAGGAGACTATTGCGTTCCATCACGGAAAGCATTTGGCAGCTTATGTGAATAACCTGAATGGGCTGCTGCCTGGCAGCGGCTTTGAGGAATCTACGCTTGAGGAGATTGTCTTGAAAGCTGAGGGCGGTATGCTGAATAATGCTGGGCAGATATTGAATCATGAGCTGTACTTCGGGCAATTCGCTTCGCCAAAGGCAGACAATAAGCCTGTTGGGAAACTTGCTGAGGCTATTACCCGTGACTTTGGGTCGTTTGAGGCTTTCAAGGAGGAATTCCAGAAGAAGGGTGCTACACTGTTCGGTTCCGGTTGGGTGTGGCTGTCAGCTGACAAGGACGGGAAGCTGGTGATTACGCAGGAGGCGAATGCTGCCAATCCTATTCAGAAGGGCTTGAAGCCGCTGTTGACCTTCGACGTCTGGGAGCATGCGTATTATCTGGATTATCAGAACCGTCGCCCTGACCACCTGGCTGCACTGTGGCAGATTATTGACTGGGAGATCGTGGAAAGCAGACGTTCTAAGTGAAAAGTGAACAATAAGACAAAAGCACGGGAAATCATCGCGTTCATGGAGGTACTGCGGATATAGGAAGTGTCGGTAACGTACAATTTTTATCAGCATAGTAAAAAAACTTGGCAAAAAGTTTGGCTGTTATGTAAAAACATCATACCTTTGTACCCGAATTCAAAAGGAATGCTTCAGTAGCTCAGTTGGTTAGAGCACATGACTGTTAATCATGGGGTCGTTGGTTCAAGCCCATCCTGAAGCGCAAACGAGAGCCTGCCAATGCAAAACGGTGGGCTTTATTTGTAAAATATTCGCGTGCACGCATACGCAAGACAATGGTAAAGAAGACCGAGAGAATAATTGACTCACTGCGTTCTGTACTTTTCCCAGAATTCTATGGAGGAGGAGTCAGCAGCGAGATGTTCTATGCCCAGTTGCTGGAATGTGTTCCAGTCAAGGAGGCGAGGGAACTGACCGACTTTGTCCCTGAGCTGAAGAAGATGCTTGATATGGACGTCGAGGCGGCATATAACGGTGACCCTGCAGCAGAGTCCCTGGACGAGATTATCTGCTGCTATCCTGTTATCAAGGCTCTGATTAATTACAGGTTTGCCCACCGCATGCTGGAACTGGGTATAAAGATGATACCGCGTATAATAACTGAGCTGGCACATTCGGAAACCGGTATAGACATCCATCCGGCAGCCACTATCGGGCATCATTTCACGATAGACCATGGGACCGGAGTCGTGATAGGCGCGACCTGTATTATAGGCAACTATGTCAAACTGTATCAGGGCGTAACCTTGGGAGCCAAGAGTTTCCCGCTGGATGACCACGGGCATCCTATCAAGGGCATTCCCAGACATCCGATACTGGAGGATAATGTGATAATCTATTCGAATGCCACCGTACTGGGACGTATAACGATAGGCAAGGGAACTGTTATCGGAGGTAACCTGTGGGTAACGGAAAGTACCCGCCCTGGTGAGCAGATTGTTCAGGCCCGCCAGCGAAAGACCAGCATACGGCAGACGCTGATAAGTCCTGACGACTGCGGAATGCTGTAATTTTTAATTTATAATTCATAATTAGGTTAAATGGAATTTGAACTTATTGCTAAGACTTTTCAGGGTCTTGAGCCGGTATTGGCAACAGAGTTGATAGAACTTGGTGCCAATAATATACAGATAGGACGCCGTATGGTGTCCTTTGTCGGCAATAAGGAACTGATGTACCGTGCCAATTTCCAGTTGCGAACGGCCATCAGGATTCTAAAGCCCGTCAAGCATTTCCGTGCCACCACCGCAGAGGAGGTGTACGATGCAGTAAAGCAGGTTGACTGGACGGAATATCTTTCCAACGATACGACGTTTGCCGTGGACAGTGTAGTATTCTCGAATGAATTCCGCCACTCTAAGTTTGTTGCATACAAGGTGAAGGACGCAATAGTGGACCAGTTCCGCGAAAAGACAGGTGACCGTCCCAATATCAGGCTTGTGAATCCCGACATCCAACTGCACATTCATATAGCCGAATATGACTGCACCCTGGCACTCGACTCGTCAGGCGAAAGCCTTCATCGTCGCGGATATCGCCAGGAGTCGGTCGAGGCTCCCCTGAACGAGGTCCTGGCAGCAGGCATTATCCTTCAGACAGGCTGGCGTGGAGAGTGCGACCTGATTGACCCGATGTGCGGCAGCGGAACAATTCCAATCGAGGCAGCGCTTATTGCCCGTGGTATTGCACCAGGTGTATTCCGCAAGGAGTACGCTTTCGAGAAATGGCCGGATTTCGACCCTGAGCTGTTCAGTGCAATATATGACGATGACAGCCGTGAGCGTCCATTCGACCATCATATCTACGGATATGACAATAATCGCAAGGCTGTAGCCATTGCCACGAACAACGTGCGTGCAGCAGGACTGTCCAAGGAGATTACAATTGATTTCAAGGACTTCAGGGATTTTGTCCAGCCTCGTGAAAAGAGCATCATCGTTACGAACCCGCCTTATGGAGAGCGCATTTCCGCACCCGACCTGTTGGGGCTGTACAAGATGATAGGCGAACGGCTCAAGCATCAGTTCACCGGCAACGATGCGTGGATTCTGAGCTACCGCGAGGAATGTTTCGAGGCAATAGGACTGAAGCCGTCATTGCGCACTCCCCTTTATAACGGAGCCTTGGAATGCGAGCTGCGGAAATACCGTATGTTTGACGGCCGCTTTAACGAAATGCGGGCTGGCGGCGGAGATATCAAGAGCGCACGTGAACGCAATATGATGGCTCAGAAGCACCGCTTCCGTCAGCACCGTGATTTTAAGACCCGTTTGGGCGAGGAACCGGTTTCGCGCGAGAACAGGAGACCAGGTCGCCCGGGGCGGAAAGAATTTGGAGTAAAAAAAGAAAGATAAGTTATGCATAACAGGATTAAGGCTTTATTGGTATCTTGTATGATTTTGTCAATGTCAGCCATGGCACAGAACAAACAATTTACTTTGGACGAATTACTTGGAGGGGGTGACAGCTACTGGAAGCTGAGACCGGAAAACATTTACACAGGATGGTGGGGAGATATCCCGTTCAAGACATCTGTCGATGGTGTTACTGAGATGAATACCGGCAACACACTGTGTACGGTCGAGGCCATAAACCAGAAACTGGGCGAGAAAGTGGCTTTCAGCGGCCATAACCTGACATTTCCCTATGCCGACCAGGCTATAGTTGATTTCCGCAAGGGCTTACGGCATATACAGTTGAATTTTGAAAATGCCGAGAAGGTACTGGACGTCACACTGCCCGCAGGTGCAATCAATCAGGATTTCGACAAGGTATCACGCAGTACTGCATACTGCATCCAAGGCAATCTGTATGTCATGACAGCTGACGGCAGACAGATAGCAGTCAGTCAGGACGGCAGTACCGACGGCAGCGAAGACATAGTCTACGGATGGAGTGTACACCGCGATGAATTCGGTATCCACAAGGGAACCTTCTGGTCTCCCGACGGCAAGTATCTGGCATATTACCGTATGGACCAGTCTATGGTACCAAGCTATCCTCAGGTGGATATACATCCGCAGAAGGACTATAAGGGAGAGAACGGTTCGCGCATAGCCACGACATACGCATGCCACTATCCAATGGCAGGTGAGAAGAGCCACGTTGTCAAGGTCGGGGTATTCAATGTCGAAACAGGCGAGAACGTATGGCTTGACCTGGAGGGCGATCCCGAGGACTACCACACGAATATTTCATGGTCACCCGACTGCAGGACAATTTATGTTTTCGAACTGAACCGTGACCAGAACGACATGAGGCTTGTCTCTTACGATGTAGCAACGGGCAAGTCCGTCAAGACCATTCTGCAGGAATGTGACAGTAAGTATGTCGAGCCTATGAATCCATTGGCATTCCTGCCATGGGACGATACCAAGGCGGTAATGCAGAGCCAGCGTGACGGATACAACCATCTTTATCTGCTGGACGTCAGAAGCGGTAACGTCAGACAACTGACACGCGGCAACTGGGTTGTACAGAAATTTGTCGGATTCAATACAGTGTCCAAGAGCCTTATTTACCTGAGCAACGAGGCAGACCCGCGTACCTCATGCATGTATTGCGTCAGGACCAGTGGCGGCAGGCGTACATTGATAGGAAAGGCTGAGGGCGTATGTTACAATGCGTCTCTAAACGGCAGCGGAACGCAGGTTATACAATGCTACACCGCCCCTGATGTCCCTCGCAGCATAAATCTTCTGAGTACGACGACAGGCAAGGGTAAGAATCTCCTGACGGCTGTTGATACATGGAAAGAGGCAGGATATGCCATTCCGCAGTTCAGGTGCGGCAGTTTCAAGGCTGCAGACGGCAAGACAGACCTGTATTACCGTATGGTATTGCCTGCAGACTTTGATGAAACGAAAAAATACCCCACTGTCGTATACGTATATGGCGGTCCGCATGCACACCTTGTACAGGCCAGCTGGCATTGGGACAGCCGTGGATGGGAAACGTACATGGCACAGAAAGGCTATATAACATTCATTCTGGACAGCCGTGGCAGCGAATGGCGCGGACGCGCTTTCGAGCAGGCTACGTTCCGTCAGCTGGGCTGTGTCGAGCGCGAAGACCAGTTCAAGGGTGTCGAGTATCTCAAGTCACTGCCGTACGTGGATGCGGACAGGATAGGCGTGCATGGATGGAGTTTCGGTGGTTTCATGACTGTCAACATGATGCTGACTTACCCAGAGACATTCAAGGTCGGTGTTGCCGGAGGCCCCGTAATCGACTGGAACTATTACGAAGTCATGTATGGCGAGCGGTATATGGACACGCCTCAGCAGAACCCCGATGGATATGAAAAATGCAATCTTAGAAACCGTGCAGGAGACCTGAAGGGACGTCTCCAACTCATCATTGGGTACAACGATCCTACATGTGTACCGCAGCATACACTTTCATTCATCCGTGCATGTGAGGATGCAGGCACACAACCGGATTTCTTCCTATATCCAGGTGGCGAGCACAATATGTACGGACGTGATGCCGTTCACCTGCACGAGAGAATTACACGCTATTTTGAAGATTATCTGAAATAATATGGGATACAGAGTTTTACTACTCGGCTCGGGTGGCCGGGAACATGCCCTGGCATGGAAGATAGCCCAAAGCCCCAAGGTTGATAAGCTGTTTATTGCTCCAGGCAATGCCGGAACATCTTCGGTTGGCGAGAATGTCGCAATCAAGGCAGATGATTTTGAATCAATCAGGACACTGTGCCTGAATGAATCGGTAAATATGGTTGTCGTCGGTCCCGAGGACCCTCTGGTCAAGGGTATATATGACTATTTCAAGTCGGATTCTGAACTTGCAGACATTCCTGTTATTGGTCCTTCGAGAGCAGGTGCTGTGTTGGAAGGCAGCAAGGATTTTGCCAAGGGTTTTATGCAGCGCCACAACATCCCCACTGCAGCCTATCGTACCTTTACCTCGGAAACTATTCAGCAGGGAAAGGAGTTCCTTCGCACCCTGAATGCTCCTTATGTGCTGAAGGCAGACGGACTATGCGCAGGAAAGGGTGTGCTGATCCTGGACTCTCTTGATGAGGCTGAGAAGGAATTGGAGCAGATGCTGGGCGGAATGTTCGGAAATGCCTCCAGCCGTGTCGTAATCGAGGAGTTCATGAGCGGTATTGAGTGTTCTGTTTTCGCACTTACAGACGGCAATGACTATGTCATACTTCCCGAGGCAAAGGACTACAAACGCATAGGCGAAGGCGATACCGGCCTGAATACCGGCGGTATGGGAAGTGTCAGTCCTGTTCCGTTTGCCGACGAGGAGTGGATGCAGAAGGTCGAAGACCGCATTGTGCGTCCGACTGTTACAGGCCTCAAGGCTGAAGGCATTGATTACAAGGGATTCATTTTCTTCGGGCTGATCAATGTAGACGGCAATCCCAAGGTTATCGAATACAACGTGCGTATGGGAGATCCTGAGACAGAGACAGTAATGCTGCGTATCAAGAGCGATATCATGGATTTGTTCGAGGGAGTCGCCACAGGCACACTTGCCGCCAGGAAAATAGAATTTGACCAGCGCAGTGCCGTCTGCGTGATGCTTGTCAGCGGAGGCTATCCCGGCAGCTATCGCAAGGGACTTGCCATTTCAGGCATTGACGATGTGGACGGGAGCATAGTATTCCATGCAGGTACTACCGTCAAGGACAACAATATCGTAACCAATGGAGGTCGTGTAATAGCCGTCAGTTCGTATGGACAGAACCTGAAAGAGGCTCTGGGTAAGAGTATGGGCGAAGCAGCTAAGATTTGTTTCGAGGGCAAGTATTTCCGTCGTGACATCGGTCAGGATTTATAGTATTATTTCTGTCAGCAGGTAAATAGTGAGGAACAATCGTTTACAAAACCAGATCAGCGAAAGCCCACTGACCCTACCTGTCTGCGCTGTAGCTGCAGTAGTATTGTGGCTCATCAGGTACAATCCGTTGTCTTTCGCAACAGACAACGGAACGGTTGTATCCCTGTTGTTGGCGGCACTTACCACTTGTCTGGTAATTGAAACAAGCCGCACATGCAGTCTGTTGCGGGTACGCTCGCACATGGTGTCGTCGGTATGGTTAACGGGCATATCCATGATGACCTTTGCCCATGATATCCCGGTGACATGGCTGGCAGTTCCGTTGATAGCCTCCAGTCATTACCTGTTGTTCCGTACATACCAGAAGCATAATCCGGTAAACTATTCGTTTCACACATTCTTCCTGCTCGGAACATCAATCCTGCTCATACCGCAGCTGTATGTAATGGTACCGCTGTATTTCTGGTATATGGCAGTATTCATGCGCTGCCTTTCGTGGCGGGCATTCTGGGCGGGCCTCATAGGACTTACCCTGCCTGCATGGTTCCTGGCAGGATGGTGTGCATTTGCAGGTGATTTCGGAAATATTCAGGATGTCCTGCAGACCATAACCAATCCGCATCTTGTCAATCCGGACAATTACACACAGTATCTGTCATTTCGCAATATTCAGACACTGACGTGGCTCTTTGTAACATTTGTCTCGTTCGTTGCCACGGTACACTATCTGCATACTTATTACAACGACAAGATCCGCACCCGCATGTATCTCTATGTGTACGTAATGCAGATTGCTGCCGTATGGCTGTTGCTGCTATGGCAACCTGACCTGTACAACCAGCTTATGCCTCTGCTAATGTTATGCTCATGTACAATAATTGCACATTTCTTCGCATTGACAGGTTCTATTGTCAGTAATACTTTCTTTGTTCTTTCGGTACTCGCCCTTGGCGTACTGACATCAATCAACATGGGACTATGGAAACTGTAATGCACATTCTGGAAGGCTACGGGTACTGGGGGATGACCATTGCCGCATTCTTGGCAGGAAGCGTTTTCCCGTTCAGCAGCGAGGCTGTGATGGTAAGCCTGCAGATTGCCGGTTTGGAACCATGGCCGCTGTTCTTGTCCGCTTCTGTAGGAAATGTCGCAGGCAGCATGTTCAACTATTATGTCGGGAGGCTAGGCAGGCTTGAGTGGATAGAGAAGTACCTGCATATAAAGCGCGAAAAGGTTCTCAGGACCCAGGCATGGATGGAAAACCGTGGAGTATGGATGGGGACATTATGTTTCCTGCCCATCATAGGCAGTGCCCTAAGCGTAGCCATGGGTTATATGCGAGCAAATCCGTACAAGTCATTTGTCGCCATATCAATCGGTAAAACCGTAAGATATGGGATTCTTCTATTGGTAACATATTATATTCAGAATTAATAAAACAAACTCAAATGAAACAGTTCAGACTGATTGACACCCTCATGGGCTGGCTGACATTCGGTATTGCAGCATTCGTCTACTGCAGTACCATCGAGCCTACAGCCAGTTTCTGGGATTGTCCCGAGTTCATAACCACAGCCTATAAGCTGGAGGTAGGACATCCGCCTGGCGCACCGTTCTTCATGCTTACTGCTAACCTTTTCACACAGTTGGTCAGCGACCCGGCACTTGTTGCCAAGATGGTAAACATGATGAGTGCGCTGTTCTCGGCAGCATGTATCATGTTCCTATTCTGGAGCATCAGCCATCTTGCCCGCAAGTTAGTAGGTGAGGACGGACAGGTCAGGACACTGGCACAATGCGTTACTGTCGAAGCCGCAGCGCTCACCGGAGCACTGGTATACACCTTCTCGGACACCTTCTGGTTCTCTGCCGTGGAGGGTGAGGTATATGCCTATTCCAGCCTGTTTACTGCAGTTGTCTTCTGGCTTATGCTCAAATGGGAAGATCATGCAGACGAACCGCACAGCGACCGTTGGATTATCCTGATATCATACCTTACAGGCCTCAGCATCGGTGTGCATCTGCTCAACCTGCTCTGCCTGCCTGCACTTGTACTTATATGGTATTACAGGAAGTACCAGAATCCTACGCTAAAGGGCAGTATAGTTGCCCTCGTAGGCAGTTTTGTACTGATTGCTGCAGTGTTGTACGGCATAGTACCGGGTATTGTTAAGGTTGGCGGCTGGTTCGAACTGCTGTTTGTAAATCAGTTGGGAATGTCCTTCAACTCAGGAATGTACGTATATATAGCCTTGCTTATCGTGACCGTGCTGACTGCAATATATGCAACGGTCAGGGCCAATAGCACGACAGAGGATGTGTCTAAGGTCAGAATGCGTTCATTTGCAAACATAACATTCGTTGCCAGCATAGGAATGTTGGGCATTCCGTTCTATGGATACGGATGGTCCAGCGTCCTGATTGGCATATTGGTCATTGCCGTCATCCTGGCTATATTGTTTATCCGTCAGAACGGGCGCTATATGATATCAACACGTCTGATGAATACGTCGCTTCTGTGTATGCTGATGATAATGATAGGCTACAGTTCCTATGCTGTGATCGTCATCCGCTCGTCAGCCAACACACCGATGGATCAGAACTCGCCCGAGGATATCTTCACTCTGGGCAGCTATCTCAGCCGTGACCAGTATGGCGACCGTCCCCTGCTTTACGGCAATCCGTATTCTGCACCAGTTGCAATGAAGGTTCAGGGCGACTACTACGTACCTGTGGCAGAAGAGGGAGCTCCTGAGTATCAGCGTGTAGAAAAACGCGATTCCACCGAGCCGGACAGGTACGAACTGATCGGGCATAAGCAGAAATACGTATATACGTACAATATGCTGTTCCCGCGTATGTATTCGGACCGTCATGCCAAGGCGTACGAAGACTGGATGGGAGGTATTAAGGGCAACATGGTTGAAATAGAGCGTGCAGGAGAGAGGCGCCAGATCAAGGTTCCTACATTCTTCGAGAATATCTATTTCTTCATGTCATACCAGGTTAATTTCATGTATTGGCGATATTTTATGTGGAATTTCTCAGGCCGTCAGAACGATATCCAGGGCAATGGCGAACTGGAGCACGGAAACTGGCTTACAGGTATTCCGTTCATCGACAATATGCGTCTGGGAGACCAGGATCTGTTACCGTCCGAACTGAAGAACAACAAGGGACATAATGTATTCTATGCTCTGCCTCTTATACTCGGACTTATCGGTTTCTTCTGGCAGGTAAACAAGCGTTCCAAATACAACGGCGTTATGGTAGACGAGGGTGTAAAGCAGTTCTGGGTAGTCTTCTTCCTGTTCTTTATGACAGGCCTGGCCATTGTCATATATCTGAACCAGACACCTATGCAGCCGCGTGAACGTGACTATGCATATGCAGGTTCGTTCTATGCCTTTGCCATCTGGTGCGGACTTGGAGTCGCCGCAATCAGCGACATGCTCGGCAATACCATTCTGCGCAAACGTGCCCTGGGCAGTGCCATTGTCAGCTGTGCCTGCGTACTCGTTCCTGTTCAGATGGCTTCGCAGACATGGGACGACCATGACCGCAGTGCAAGGTACACCTGCCGCGATTTTGGACAGAATTACCTTCAGTCACTGGACAAGGGCAGTTATCCTATCATCTTCACCAACGGAGACAATGACACATTCCCGCTGTGGTACAACCAGGAGACTGAAGGCTTCCGTACCGATGCCAGGGTATGTAATCTGTCGTACCTGCAGACAGACTGGTACATCGACCAAATGAAGCGTCCTGCATACGATTCACCCTCAGTGCCCATTTCGTGGAAACGCATCCAGTATGTATCAGGCACACGCGAGGGAGTTCAGGTACGCCCCGGCACCATCGAGCAGGTGATGGAATACTACAAGGGCGAGCCTGAGGTACTGCGCGAACTTCTCGGAGACAACCCGTACGAGCTGAAGAACATCATTGACAAGTGGATTCTGAATGACAATCCTGATTTCCAGATTATCCCTACCGACTCTATTGTCATGACCGTCGACAAGGAGGCTGTCAGGAAGAGCGGAATGATGATTGCTGCGGATTCCATCCCCGATGTAATGCACATCAGCCTCAAGGGCAAGCGGGCTGTATATAAGAGCGAGCTGATGATATACGAGATGCTGTGCCGCACCAACTGGATACGACCACTGTATATTGCATGTACGGTAGGTTCGGACAACTACGGTTCCCTGGGCAACAATTTCGTACGCGAGGGCCTTGTCGACCGCATCACGCCCTTCAACACAGCCGCCAGCGGTCGTACAATCGATACGCGCAGGATGTATGACAACGTGATGACAAAGTTCAAGTTTGGCGGCATCGACAATCCCGACATATATCTCGACGAGACGATTCTGCGCATGTGCTACACCCACAGGCGCCTGTTTGCAACCCTTGCCAAGCAGCTCTTGGCCGAGGGAAATGACAAGCTTGCCCTCAAGGTCGTTGAACGTGCTGCCAAGGCAATACCGTCGACAACTGTTCCGCACAGTTACATCAGCGGCAGTATGGATCTTGCCAACGCATGGCTTGTACTCGGACATAAGGCTGAGGCTGAGACCATTATTCTCGACCTTGCCCGCAATGCCAGCGAGTACCTTGCCTGGTACGCATCGCTCAGCCCAAGGATGAGGAACGTATGCCAGCAGGACATCCTGTACAGCCTGTATCAGCTGAACAACGCAACAGAGTCGTTACGTGGAGCGGATTCTTCCAAGGCTGAGGAATATGCACGCAAGCTTGATATGTACACAGGAATCTTCCAGAATCTCCTGTACGAAGGCCAATAAGCATGTTCATCGAACGTCCGGCCACCCTCTTACGGCGGATTTATCCGCAGGCATTATGGAGAATGAACCATCGTCAAAGGTCAGTATATCTCACCTTTGACGATGGTCCTGTTCCACAGGCTACACCGTTCATACTAGATATTCTGGATGAATTCGGTATAAAAGCCAGCTTTTTCATGGTAGGCGAAAACGCTGTCCGCTATCCGCATCTTCTGGCCGAGGTCCGGAAACGCGGCCATAGGGTAGGGAACCATACCTATAATCATCTTGGCGGCTTCCAGTCGTTTGACAGGCAATACATTTCCAATGCGCAAAAGGCTGAGGAAATACTCAAAACCGGCAAGCTCTTCCGCCCCCCTCACGGATGGATGAGCCCCCTACAGTATCGCCGGATGCTTCGTGATTCGTGGAATATTGTAATGTGGGACGTCCTTACCAGGGACTACAACCATACGGTCAGCGCTGCCTGGGTATTTGCCAATGTCCGCAAGTACACCCGTCCAGGCAGCATTATAACATTCCATGACAGCCTGAAAAGCATCGGGAAACTACGCATAATACTCCCCGACACCATCACATGGCTAAAAAACCAAGGATACGAATTCAAAGTATTATGAATTATGCATTATGAATTCTAAACTATAACAAATGCTCTCTCCCTATCTCAAACCCGATACCATCGAAGCTGGTTGCGACGAAGCCGGACGCGGATGCCTTGCAGGCCCCGTCTTTGCAGCCGCTGTAATCCTGCCGGCGGACATCTGTGACAGCTGTCCCGACCTTGCCAACGGCCTGAACGACTCCAAGCAGTTGAGCGAGAAGCAGCGATACGCATTGCGCGAACTGATTGAAAGCAATGCCACAGCATGGGCAGTAGGAATGATGGACAACCACGAGATAGACAAATACAATATCCTGCGTTCCAGCATAATGTCCATGCATCGTGCCCTGGATAAGCTTTCACTTAAACCGCAGCACATCATTGTCGACGGCAACCGCTTCCTCCCATGGGGCAAGTCTGTCCCTTACACCACCGTTGTCAAGGGCGACGGTAAATATATGAGCATTGCAGCAGCCAGCATTCTGGCCAAGACCTACCGTGACGACTTCATGTTGCGCATACATCAGGAATACCCTGTGTACGGGTGGAGCAGGAACAAGGGCTATCCTACCAAGGAGCATCGTCAGGCCATCCGACAATACGGCACCACGCCTTACCACCGCATGACTTTCAATCTGCTGGGCGAAAGTCCACAGTTGGAGTTTGATTTCTGAAACGTTTTCTGTTGATTATTTGTTCAGCGTCCAGGTCGAGCCGTCCTTGGTGTCCTTGATGTCGAAACCGAGGGCAGCGAGCTGGTCGCGTATCTGGTCACTCAATGCCCAGTTTTTTTCAGTCTTGGCCTGGTTTCGCTGTTCAAGCAGCATGTCAACTACGGCACCGAACGCTTCCTCGCGTGCCTTGTTGCTGTTGCCGCTATCCTCGGTAAGACCCAGGATGTCGAATGCAAATGTGTGGAACAGTTCAGCCAGCGCGGTTGCAACCTCGGCACTTATGCTTGCCTTGCGGTCAACAACGGTATTGATGACGCGGCAGGCATCGAACAGATGACTGATTACCATCGGGCTTGCAAGATCATCATTCATTGCCTCGTAGCACTTTTCGCGCAATTCGTCCACATATTTCATTTCTACCTGTGGCTGTCCCTTGGCCTTCTGGCCCTCGCCCAGACGTTTTATCGCCTTCCAGCCTTCCATTAGGCGAGCCAGTCCCTTTTCAGCACTCTGCAAGGCTTCGTTCGAGAAGTCCACTGTGCTGCGGTAATGAGCCTGCAGGATAAAGAAGCGGATTGTCATTGGGCTATAGCCGCGTTCCAGACGCTCGTGCTCACCGGCAAAAAACTGTGGCAGGGTTATGAAGTTGTTGTATGACTTGCCCATCTTCTTGCCGTCGATGGTTATCATGTTGTTGTGCATCCAGTAGTGAACCATCTGCTTACCCTGCGAAGCCACCGACTGTGCAATCTCGCATTCGTGGTGCGGGAAGACAAGATCCAGACCTCCTCCGTGAATGTCAAACTCCGCCCCCAGGTATTTGCGTCCCATTGCCGTACATTCGCAATGCCAGCCGGGGAAACCCTCGCTCCACGGGCTTGGCCAGTGCATGATATGTTCGGGCATAGCCTTTTTCCACAGGGCAAAGTCAGCCTGGTTATGCTTCTCACCAACACCTGCCAGTTCGCGGCTGGCATCCTTGATGTTTTCCAGCGAACGTCCGCTCAGTATGCCATACCTGTGGTCGTGGTTGTATTTCTCTACATCGAAATATATGCTGCCGTTGCTTTCATAGGCATACCCGTTGTCCAGGATCTGCCGTACAAGTGCCTGCTGCTCGATGATATGGCCCGTAGCCTGTGGCTCGATGCTTGGCGGCAGACAGTTGAGGGCCTGCATTGCTTCGTGGAAGCGGTTGGTATAGTACTGTGCCACCTCCATAGGTTCCAGCTGCTCCAGGCGTGCCTTCTTTGCAATCTTGTCCTCGCCCTCGTCGGCATCATGCTCCAGATGACCTACGTCGGTAATGTTGCGGACATAGCGTACCTTGTATCCGATATGCTGCAGATAACGGAACAGCAAGTCGAATGTAATGGCAGGGCGTGCATGACCCAAATGGGCATCGCCGTATACGGTCGGACCGCACACATACATGCCTACGCGGCCGGGTGTTATGGGTTTGAACAGTTCTTTCTGACGTGTCAGTGTGTTATAGATGAACAACGGTTGCATTGTGTATTTAATTTATTTTACCGTGTGCAAAGATAGGTGTTTTTGTGACAAATTGTACAGATTTGTTTGGATAATTGCGCAATAGGCTATATCTTTGCGCGAAAATAAGGTTAAAAGGTTAAATCTTTCAAAGTCAAAAGGGTTAAATGTCTGCAACAATCAGGTTCCAGGTAGTGGGCGAGGCCTTCAGAAGGAAGGCTGTCGAAGTACCCAATCGCGAGGATCGTCCCAGCGAGTTTTTTGCCAAGTACGTCTTCAATCGCAGCAAGATGTCACAGTATCTTCCGCTTGAAGTCTATAACAAGATGTGCGACGTGATGGACAACGGCTCCAAGCTGGATATGGATACAGCTGATGCCGTGGCCGAGGGCATGAAGAAATGGGCTATGGAACTGGGGGCAACCCATTGCACACACTGGTTCCAGCCGCTTACCGAAGGCACTGCCGAGAAACATGACGGCTTTGTTGAGCACGACGGACACGGAGGTATGAT
The DNA here is from genome assembly GCA_017617635.1 of Bacteroidaceae bacterium. Classification (GTDB taxonomy): domain Bacteria; phylum Bacteroidota; class Bacteroidia; order Bacteroidales; family Bacteroidaceae; genus Physcousia. The sequence goes on from JAFZVW010000002.1 coordinate 16,652, forward strand.
CGAGGAATTTACAGGCAAGCAGCTGGTTCAGCAGGAACCCGATGCATCCAGCTTCCCCAATGGCGGAATCCGTTCGACCTTCGAAGCCCGCGGCTACAGCGCATGGGATCCGGCAAGCCCTGTCTTCGTAATAGGTGACACTCTGCATATACCCACCATATTTATATCATATACGGGCGAAGCCCTGGATTACAAGACACCCCTGAAGCGGGCCCTGAAGGCAGTAGACGAGGCAGCAACATCCGTATGCCGCTATTTCTACCCCGATGTCAGGAAGGTCATAAGCAACCTTGGCTGGGAACAGGAATATTTCCTGGTCGACGAAGGTCTGTATGCCGCACGCCCCGACCTGCTTATGACAGGACGTACGCTGATGGGACACGACAGTGCCAAGAACCAGCAGATGGACGACCATTACCTGGGATCCATACCGTCACGCGTGGCAGCCTTTATGAAGGACCTGGAGATACAAGCCCTGGAACTGGGCATTCCGTGCAAGACACGCCATAACGAAGTAGCTCCTAACCAATTCGAGTTTGCCCCCATTTTCGAGGAGACCAATATTGCCGTTGACCACAATATGCTGTTCATGGGGCTGATGAAGAGCGTTGCACGCAAGCACGGCTTCCGTTGCCTGTTGCACGAAAAGCCCTTTGCCGGCATCAACGGCTCGGGAAAGCACAACAACTGGTCGCTCATGACCAATACAGGCATTGCATTACACCAGCCGGGCAAGACACCGCAGGACAACCTGCGCTTCATAACCTTTATCGTCGAGACGCTGATGGCCGTTTACAGGCACAATGCCCTGCTCAAGGCCAGCATCATCAGCGCATCCAATGCACACCGTCTGGGTGCCAACGAGGCTCCTCCGCTGATTGTCAGCACGTTCCTTGGTACGCAGCTTGCCCAGGTACTGGCTCAGATCGAGGAAAGCGAGGGGCATCAGGACATCCACCTCAGCCCCAAGCAGAAAGTAAGCCTGGATATACCGCAGATACCGCAGCTGATGCTGGACAATACCGACCGTAACCGCACCAGCCCGTTCGCATTTACCGGCAACAGGTTCGAGTTCCGTGCCGTAGGCTCACAGCAGAACTGCGCAGCAGCCATGATTGTGCTGAATACAGCTGTTGCCGAGGCTCTGACTGATTTCAAGGAACGTGTTGATGCACTTATTGCCGGTGGCATGGAAACCACCAATGCCATACTCTCCGTCCTGCGTCAGGATATAAAGACATGCAAGCCAATACACTTTGACGGCAACGGCTACAGCGCAGAGTGGAGACAGGAGGCAGAACGGCGAGGCCTGGATACACAAAGCTCGGTGCCGCACATCCTGGATTGCTACCTGCATCAGGAAACCGTTGATATGTTTGCCAGGATGAACGTAATGACTCAGGCCGAGTTACATGCACGCACGGAAATCAAGCTTGAGACATACTACAAGAAAATCCAGATCGAGGCCCGTGTGTTTGCCGACCTGTGCCTCAACCACATCCTGCCTACGGCATACAGATACCAGAATACGCTCATCAACAACGTGTATAAGATGAACGGGATATTCCCGGCACAGGAAGCCAAGGAACTGAATGCCCACAATCTGCAACTGATACAGACAATTACCCGTCATTGTACCATTATAACGCAGAAAGTCGAGGATATGCGTCAGGCACGCAAGGCAGCCAATACACTGGACACTCCCCGCGAGAAGGCTATCGGATACCACGATACCGTAGCCCCCCTGTTGCAGGAGATACGGTATCATGTCGACAAGCTGGAGCTGATTGTGGACGACGAGCTGTGGCCCTTACCCAAGTACCGCGAGCTGCTGTTTATACATTAATTGCCCGCTACTTCTGCTGTAGCTCTTCCAGCTTCTTCTGCCAGTAGGCAGCCATTTTCTCGTCCTTCTTTACACCGTCGCCATTTGCGTACATGGTGGCCAGCATTTGTATGCACTCGGCATCGTTCAGCTCGGCTCCTTTCGAATACAGGTCAAAAGCCATCGCCTTGTCCTGAGCCACACCTGCACCGTTGTAGTACATTTCTGCCAATGTGTTGAAGCTGTTGGCCTCACCCTGTGCGACAGCCTTCTGTGCCCACTCGAGAGCCTGGGTCAGGTCCTGAGCGACACCCTCACCCTTGTACAGCATCCAGGCAACACCGTTCTGCGCAGGAGCAAAGCCTGCTTCAGCAGCCTTCAGGAACCACGAATATGCCTTTTGCGTATTCTGCTCCACATATTGCCCGTTGTAGTAGCACTCTCCCAATGCGAATTGTGCAGGCACATATCCGCCCTCGGCACTCTTTATGATATAGTCAATACCCTTCTTCTCGTCCTGTGCCACACCATTGCCCGTAATGTATGCACCACCCAGCTGGAACTGTATCACATGATTACCCGCATCTGCCTGCCTTACATGCCAGTCAAAGTCACGCGGAACATACCAGAAAGCAATCCTGTCCAGTACGGGTACACCGTCAGTCACGCGCTCCAGAACAATATACTTTTCCAGATTCTTGACCGACAGACACGCACAATCGTCAGATATCCACAACGCCTTGGTCGGGACAATAGACACATTGTCCGTGAACGAATCATCGTTGATATAGTTGATTGTGTTGTACTGACCAAGTATGGTCTCCTCGGTATCCAGCGTCAGCAGCCAGTGGGTAGGAGTAAACACATAGAACCTCTTATTATATAATGTACTGTTCGGATACCCCTTCCTCAGCGCCTCTATCTCAGCCTTGTCCAGCGAGTATGCGACACCTATATTGCGCCATGTACCTATAATCTTGTTCTTCTTGTCAGACTTCTGCAACTTGGTCAAGGCATCAAAGACAGTCTTGCCGTCATCCGAGAATACCCCCGACTTATACTTTTCCGTACACCATTCGTTAGGCACATAGTATGGGAACTGCTTCTGACGGTCAGGATCCTCCCTCGTCCACCATTTCAGCGAGAATCTGTCCTTGTTGCTGTCAAAAATCAAGTCCGACTTGTCATCGGGATTGGCAGGAGTATCCCCCGTATAGTTGAATACCATGTTCCTGCTGAATCTGAACATCTTCCTGGCATTGTCTATGTAGACATTCAGCGTAATACTGTCCGTGCACACCTTGTACTGGTCCATACAATCCGTAACCGTAGCCTTCGATGTCTGGACGGATGTCAGTTTGTATATGCCGCGTGGATTATCTTTCTGGCACATACCTGCCTGCGGCACAGCAGCCATAATAGCCACAACAGCCGCCATTGCCATAGATTTCAGTGTTTTCATAATCTTTCCGATTAAAAGGTTATTTAATACTATATTTTAGGTATTTTCCTTTATATTTCTTTAATCATCGTTGTCTTCAAGCAATTTTGCCTCTTGTACAGGCGGCAAGTAATCCGATGCCTTGGCAGACGAAATCACCGAATGCCCCACACGCTGTTCCAACTGCTTGCGGGCATCCCCGGCGATTTTACCTCCTTCACGGGCCACATCAGCACTCTGTTTGAAGCCCTTTGGGTTGCGCGACTTGCTAATCTCCGTTGCCGATGCTTCCGCCAGCGTGTTCAGCGCCAACTCGATATTGGTCATATTATCCCGTAGGTTCTCCTTGTGCAAGCCCTTGAACTGTTTGTACTGCCGAGTACTCTTGCCGCTCCAACTGCGTGTGATGATATCTGTCAAAGAGGCATACTGCTGTTGGTCTGTAATCCCGGCACGATCCCATTCGTCTGTCAGCTCCTTGCGCACCTCAATGCTGCGAAGTCGCTGGTTGATCCACTTGTCGCTGTAACCCAGTCGCCGGTAATCCGCATACGCCTGCTCAAAGTTGAGCTCAGGATCCTGCATCTGTTCAATGCGCTGTGCCGCCACCTGCGCCATCCACTCCTTAAACGGCTCAGCCTTCTTCGAAGGAATAGATTGGATCAAGCGGAACAGCTGCTCAGTATCAGCCACATCCGTCATTCGCATCCTTCCATCTGCAGCAGTCATTTTCAAAGCGTTACAATTTGTAACGGTTTGATTTCCCTCTTTAATTAGCCTGTTCTTTAGAACACGCCAATAGGTTTGTGGATTAGCACTATCCGTCAACACTCCACATACGTCCACAATAGAGAAGTACCACTTTTCCTCCTGGTCATCCCAAACCACTCGGACCTTCTTGTCCTCAAACAGCTGTATTTGTTGCTTTTTAGTCATAACTCAACACATCTTTCATCTGCAAAAATATCAATTTATTTTTTAATTTCCATTACATAGCAGAAAAGTTTTATAAACGACCTCCAATAACACTAATTTGCACCAATCCTTTCTAGTTTTTTCAACCATAAATCTTTCTTTCAAAAGAAACATTTTGCCCGATTTGTTTCTTTCTAAAGAAACTTTTGACCCAATTTTCTTTCTTTGTGGATAAAAATTTATATATTTGTCTTGCAAAATGTGCAAAAACACGTAAAGAAACAATATGATGGAAATGGAAGTTCCAGAAGAAATACATTTGACTGAGGGAATTCTACACACCCAAAATACCCCCCCCCATTACGGAGCTAACGAGTTAATTACCAATATCTTACCGAAACGCACCATTCGGGACAGTGAACACTGCCCCTTGTGTCGTTGTGCCTAATCAATAAAAGTCCATAAAAAAATAATCAAAAATATAATACAAACATGAAAAAACTATTTACTTTATTAACGATGTTTGCGTTCGCTTTCATCGGAGTACTAGCGCAAGAGCATAGCACACAGACGGGGCAGAATTTCCTCACTGCGACCTCGCTGACAGAAGGCGTAGCAGCTGCCACCAACAGTTATTTGGTTTCCCTTCAAATCCATGCAGGAAGTACTTTCTACATCAACAATGAAGGAAAGGCTCAGAGTGATTTTTCAACGACAGGTGAAACCACCTGGATTGTCGAGAAAACTTCTGACAGCAAATATTTGCTTAGGACTTTTAGCGGCAACTACATCAAGACTTTGGGCTCAAGCAACAGTAAGGCGCTCACATTTACGACTAATAGTAGCGAAGCCTTGAAGTTCAATCCCGCACAGTCCACAAGTACAGACACAAATATGGAAAGTGGCTATGTCGCCAACAAAGCTATTTGGTGGAATGTTGATGGAGGAAATAAGAGAATCAACACGAATGGCATTAGCGGAACTAATAATACAATTTTCCAAAACGACGGACAAGGCTGTTGGACATGCCTTTTCACTTATCGGGTGTCAATATCATCAGGATATAATGGTTACATAGGTGCAACTAAAACTATAGGCGAGACAGAATGGAAGACGCAGAGCAACTGGGTTCATACTGACACATGGAGCACTGGTCCCGGTTATTCTGGCTCAAATATGTGGTCACCCATTTATCTAAAGGATTTGACTGCTACAGGAATCGCGTTTGAGGGATGGAATCTACGCATGAAACTTGTAAATTCATCATTGACAGCAACTACAAATAAACTGCAAGCTGGTGGAACAGTTACAATCAATGTTGATGAAAATTCAACACTTGATCTTACAATGAGTGGATCGAATGGTGATCCTGGTTTGCATACTTTCAATATTGATGGTACATTAAAGATTAAAACAAATTCTAATCATTTTACCAACACAAACAATGGTAGTCAAATAAATCTTGGAACAACAGGACAGTTTATATTTACCGCAGATGCCTCTGTCACGGTATCTAGAAGTTTTTCTATTAATGCCACTCTGACAGACCCAACTGAATACAATACAGTAGAATCACGCACCATTGCTACATTTACCAATGTCACTGTATCGTCGCTGTCACACAATATTTCGGGTACAGACGGATGGACTCTCGTAGATAACAAAGCTGCATTGGAAACACAATCTACTGATGGAAAATACTATTATGTAGAGAGTGGAACTTCAACAGGTGTTACGTTGCACACATATCAAAGGTTTACAACATATGATGTAGCAGCTGAGGCTACAGAGACTCTTAGTGAGATTACAAATCCTAGTTATACAACATATAGTTGTTTCAATGTACCTTCGGGTTCAACCTTGATTATTGACGTTGATGATTTTGACCTGACAAAAATTACAGGCGCAGGTAATGTAACTCTAGACGCAGACGCAACAATTAGTGGAAGTAAGTCAACTGCTGCAACAGGTAAATTGACGATTAACGAAGGAAAAACTCTGACGATAGGTGGTGGCGATAGTGAAACCAACTCTATAGTAAGTTTTACCAGCATTGATCTTGCAGGCATGATTAAACACAGAAACAGCAAGGCAACCTTAAATAATGTCACAATACCTACTGGTAAGACAGGTAAGATTTTTGCCTATGACATGGGTGATGATGCAGATGGATTTAAACTGGCAGGTACAACTACTCTGAATGGTAACCTCACCGTTTGCAGCAAATGGAACTTCCAAATGAAAGTTGATGAACTGGCGGGCTCTGGTACATGGCTAATTTGTGGTACAACAAGTGGTGACTTTGATGATGCAGGCACCGAAAGTGATCAAGCAGCCACAGTCAATGTTGCAAGTGCATCCTCGTATACAGGCAATGTGACGGTAAACAATAGTAATGCTACAGTTAACTTGTCAGGTAATCTCGTTGGTTCAAGTTGGACAAAGACAAATGGTACCCTTAAGTACAAAGGCAAAACGGACGCAGAGCCTACTTTGAATGGAACCACTCTTAGTGGTGTCATTTTGGATGGTTCTCAACGCTTGAAGATCATAGGCGCAGGCGTTACAATAGAGAATTTGGTAGGAAACAATCAATCAACAGGAACAAATACATACGCTTTTTATACAGCAGGAACGGGTACCGTTACTCTGAAAGGTACATGTGATTTCACGAAGAAAAGCGATAATTCCAATGCCAGTGCTACTTATATTGGCGTAAGTAATAATGACGCTCTAGTTATTGCAGATAATGCAAATATCAAGGTAAAGTGTCTTTATAATTCTAAGACAAAGGCTAATAATGCTAATTGGACTATTGGTTCTGATGCTACGCTTGAAGTCACCAGTACATCATATACACCATCTGTTACCAATAACGGTATCCTGACGTTGGGAGATGTGTTAACTACGGATAACGTAACTTTGGGAGAAGGAAGTCAAATAAACACAGGAAGCAATATCACCGGCACAATCACAGTTAGCGGTGATGCAACCTTACGTCCGACATCAGCAAGTCTGAATCTCACATCAAATATCAGTGTGGCTTCAGGTAAGACGTTGACAGTCGATGGTGATAATAACCCTGTTGCTTTGACTTTGACAGGCAGTATTACCGGTGATGTCAACCTTGAAAATACAATACTTGAAGGTGGTTCTACTCGTGACTTTTCGACATTACCTTACGCCGACTATGATAACTGTACCTTGATAGTTACAGAGACAACTGCCGAGTTCAATACAGATGATGAATTCATCAACATCACAAACATCCCAAGCTACTTTACTACAATCAAACTTCGTCGTGCTGATCGCAGGTATGTTATCTTAGATGTAACCGATGGTTCCGCTACATTTACAGATTCCGAGGCAAAGGTTTCCGGTCCCAAATGTCTGTATGACTTTACATTCTCCCAAGAGACCCTTGCTGAGCGTAAGGCCGAGAATTCAAGCACAATCCTCAATTCTGGTTCACGCGGCAGTAGCAATGGTTTGACTTATGACACAGGCTACAACTCGAATAACAGCTACAATAATGAGACAGGTCTGCTTAAGGTTAAGTCAACACCTTGGCGTGACATGACGGGAAGCAATGCATGGCCAGACAATTATTCTGTAGCAGTATATGCAAATGTTCCTGATGTAGAGAACGGCTGCCTTATGGCATTTGGTTCTTCTACAAATGGAGGTAATAAATATCTTGCCCTTATTCGTGGTGCAAACCAAAATGAGATTAAATTAGTAAAGGGCGATGGAATTAATAATCACTATGTGGAAATTGCGACGATGTCTGCAGAGAATGCTACTGTTGCAAAGCACCTTGTGGTGTTTACCAAGAGCGGCTCGACATTCAAAGTCTATTGTGACGGTGTGAATGTTGCGTCTACAACCTACAATGAAACATTGGGAACAGGCTTCCAGATTGGTTCGGTACATGGTGGTGTTAGTGATAATAGTGGTAGTACTGGCATCATACGTATTAACGATGGCGATAACGTATCAAGCGAAGTTAGGGATGCCGTCGAGATTCAATCTATCCGAATCTTTGATGGTGTGCTGGATGACGACCAGATGTCTGCGCTGATGGCAGAGTTCCCATATGTATCAAAAGGTGGTTCGTATATCCGAACAATCTCTGCTGATGCAAATCTGGGGGAAGACGATGCATGGACAAAAGACGACGAAACTACACACCACATTCCTACCTCAGTAGTCGAGGAGACATCTACTTACTATCCTGATGTTACGGTAACGACAAATGCAGATGCAACACTTACAGTTAACGAGGATGTAACCTTTGGCAAGACATCATTTGGTGGCTCCGGCACACTGACTATCGAAGCTGATGGCTCTGGACACTCAATTAATGTAGGTGGTGCAGTTATTGTAAATTCGGACGTAGTTGTCAAGTTCGGTGCAATCGATATGAGTACGTCACCTGTTACAAAGGGTGCAGCTGCAAACCTCACGTTTGACTTCTCGGATTTCAATTTCAACAAGGTATATGCTACAACCACTTACACGTTGACAGGTGTTATTAGCCAGGACGATACACATATTACGGCAACAGGTTTGCCATCAAGCGATGGTAACCGCAGCTACGCCTTTGCTTTTGACGACAACCATTATAAGTTGACAGTTACTGTCCGTCCATCTCAAACGGTTTATTTGCCTTCCGGAATTACCGAGATCGAGGACGATATGGCCGTTAAACTGACGGCAGATGCTGGAACTAATAATGGTGTATTGATTCGAGGTGACGAACTTGTTATTAGCGAGACAGGAACGATCACATGCAGCCAGTCTTCAGGATTCTGTTCATTAAGCATTCCTGAGGGTGTAACTCTTACCGTAAGCAATAGTGATGCACTGAAAGCATCAGCCATATCTGATGATGGAACGCTGAACATCAGTATGACAGACAGCGAAATAACGACAGCGTTAGATGGTACTGCTTCATGTACACTGATTGACGTTTCGTCAGCTGGTCAGATTGCAGTAGGAGCACTTACAATCAATGGTGGCGAGAAGTATGCGATGGGTGATTACAACTACTACATTAGTCAAGACGAAACCTCTAATGATGTTGTTCTTGTAAAGCATTATGAACGTAGTGTAACATCCGGCAGATTTGGTTCTATCTGTATTGAAAATGGCGCATTTGTATCAGATCTAACTAATACAGGTATAGAGAAAGTCTTGAAGGTGACTGAGGTAACAAACGACCGCGTTGTAATGGACGAAGTTGAGGATGAAATGGCTGCTGGTGTTCCATACATCTTCAAGTCTAATGCAAGTACAATCAACCTGACGCTACAGGGCGAGACTGCAGAAGAACCAGATAATACTACACAAAGTTATTTGGTTGGTAATTTCGCCGTGGCAAATGTTCCAAACAGTGATGAGGATAACACTTATTACATTCTGCAGAGCAATCAGTTCAAGAAGGTTACTACTTCGACAATCAAGAGTGGCAAGAACCGTTGTTACCTAAAGGTGACTGGCGCATCATCACGTCAGGCAACACTTGGTATCGCTGTTGACGAAGATGCTCCGACTGGTATTGATGCTATTAACGCCCTAATGAATAATAACGCTGAGATTTACGACATCAACGGTCGCAAGTTGAGCGATTTGCGCAAGGGTATAAATATCGTGAATGGTGTTAAGGTAATTGTAAAGTAATAACAAAGAGAGAGACAAGGATATGAAAAAGCAATATATTGAACCATCAACCGCCATATTCACCTTTAATAGTATTCATATGGTAGCCCAGTCTTCAGCAGACATAAGCGGCGATGCAAGCGGAGAATATACTGGCGGCGATGGAGGTGGTAACAATGATTCCCGTGAAGACATCTTCAGCGACAATCGCTCCATCTGGGATAACGCGTGGTAAGAAACGCGGCTAGCGTTTAGCAATTAACAAAAGTATAGCAGCTACAGTCATTGCGATTGTAGCTGCTATCGTTGTTTGGCCGGCATGGGCAAGAAAGATGCATCCGGATTTCTGTACGCCCTAAGGAAGAAACTTAGATAGACATTTTACAAAAGATGTTTTAGGCTGAAAAGTTGGCACATGTGCCACTTATTTAGCCTTATAGTGTTGCATATTGATGATTCTTTCAAGAAAATAGTCATTGTAAAAGATAATATCAAGCCCTGGCGCAATGAGAAGGGTATTCTGATGATGGGACTGATGGACTTCTTGCTGAATAAGAATAGTTTGGAAATATAAGTGGGCAAGGCTCTGATCGAGGCGCTGCTGCGTGAGGAGCAGGAGGAACTGCAGGCGTTTGTGAAAACCCGCCGCTCGGAAACAAAGTGGGCCTTGTAGAAGAAGGAGTGAATAAACCTTAACCTTACAATTACAGTTCTTACAGTTAAAAAAATGCATTACAAACACCTCTATATATACTATATAACTAATTAATATATAGGTAGTTATATACAATGACACCGAAGTTGTAATGTCTCAAAAAATAAACTGTAATTACTGTAATCTGTAAGGAAACGAATATGTTAATCTTCTAAAAAGCAATAAATCAATGAAATACGATATCAGTAAGAAGTCAGCACCCAAGATGCCAACCCTTGGAAAAGGGACAGAATGTATCAAAATCCAGTCAATTGTCAGGTCTTGTAGACTCCTGGAGGTAACACGTGCAGGCTCCTGAGGTAACAAATGTTACCTGTAGGGAAGGACACGAAACGGCGTACGGACAGCCTCGAAACGGCGTATCAAAGGCCACGAGACGGCGTATCGGGAATGGCCAAACGACGTAGAGAAAATTAAAAGATTAAAAAATTAAAAAGTTAAACCATTAAACTATTAAACAACTATGAGTGAAATGAACCCCGAATGTTTCTTGTCTAACTTTCGTGGTTCATTTCATTTGCCGGCCTTCTGTTTTTTTTGAAGGTCACCAAAAGAGTCAGGTTGTGTTGCTGTTGAAGCGAAAAATCTCATTTTATTGCGATTTTTGCATTGGTTCTATCAAATTTTGTTTATCTTTGCACCAAAATCGCAATATATTGGTAAAATGACACAGCAGGAAATTGGCAATATTATCAAGGAAAGACGCAGGAAGCTGGGCATCAACCAGCAAACACTGGCTGACCTGGCGTGTGTGGCTGTCAATACAGTCGTCGCTATCGAGCGTGGAGAAGGTAATCCGTAACTGTCCACGCTACTTACTATCCTTGATACATTAGGGTTGCAAACCGATATTAATATCAAGCAGCTGGAGTATGAGAAAGTGTAAAGTCTATATTAACGATATAGAGGCGGGCATTCTTACGGAAACGGATGCACGCGAATATGTTTTTACCTACCATGACGGCTATCATGGCGAGCCTGTATGCCTTGCAATGCCTGTAACGGATAAACCATACCACTCCAATTACCTCTTTCCATATTTCTTCAATATGCTGTCCGAGGGTTCCAACCGCCAGATACAATCCATGCTACATCATATCGATGAAAACGATGATTTTGGTATTATGTTGGCAACTGCACAGAATGATACTATTGGAGCTGTAACCGTCAAACCGATGTAGAAGATATGATAAAACTCGGCGTTTGTCCATCCACCTTGCAGTCGGGCTTTGATACTTATTCACCAATGGCTCGTAAAATATTGTTCGACGGGAGGCCTGTTTCGCATATCCTTGATTTCTGCAGCCCGTCCAACGATGATGCCGACAACGAAGCCTACTTGAAAAACGTGGGACGCATATCCCTCTCTGGGGTGCAGCCCAAGGCCAGTTTGGTCGTCAGTTCAAACAATAGGTTAGTCAGGCCGTCCGACGAAGAGCGAGGAACATACATACTGAAGCCGGCTCCGACATCATACGCGCTGCTTGACCGCAAATATTGTCCTGCCAACGAACATCTGACCATGCAGCTTGCCTCGCAGGTTTATCATATAGAAACTGCAGCCAATGCCGTCTGTTTCTTCCGTGACGGGGAAGCCGCCTATATATGCCGCCGCTTTGATTTAGGACATGACGGACAAAAATACAGTCAGGAGGATTTTGCCTCGCTTGCGGGATTGACAAGTGCCAATGGCGGAAGGGATTTCAAATATAGCAATCTCAGTTACGAGGAATGTGCGGGAATAATACGCCAGTATGTAAGGGCCGCTCCTGTTGAAATACTGAAGTTCTTTCGCATAGTCGTTTTCAATTATCTTACCCTCAACGATGATGCACACCTGAAGAATTTCTCTCTCGTCAACCGAGGTGACGGGGAGTATCACCTTGCACCGGCATACGATCTTGTCAATACAAGTCTTCATCTGAGGATGCCCGGTATCTTTGCCCTTGACAAGGGATTGTTCAGGGAGGGAATGGACTTAACTGATACAAGAACAGTAGGAAGAAAAGATTTCGAGGAGTTCGGACGCCGTATAGGTATATCAGCGAGATTGGTGAAACGGGAATTGGATTTCTTCGCTACTGCGCATCCCCTTGCCAAGGAGCTGATAGACCGATCCTTCCTGTCTGACTCGCTGAAGCGAAACTATTGGTTATCATACGACTACAGACGTTCGACATTGAGCTGTAACCGTTAACCTCTTTGTATAGTTTCATGCGCTATTCGCGCTTTATTTCAATATAAATTTGTATTTTTGTAGGGTCGTAAAACGGAATAATGGTATGAAAAGGTTGCTTGTCCTGATTTGTGTATTGTTGTGCTGGGTGACTGTCCGGCCGCAGTGGAACGGTTATGAGGTGAAATCGATTGCAACTGTGCCGGCAACGACATTGTCGAGTGGATATTATGCCTTGTACCAGAACGGTCACAAGGGTTTTGCGTTTCTTTCGAAGTCGATGCTGAGTGTCTGGGGGGCTGACTTTAATCTCGCCAAGAGCAGGATCAGTTCGGATGCTCCCGGTATATCGGCATTTGCTGATATGGACAGGGATATCGCCACGGGGCCTGCGCCTAACGACCGTCGCTGGTATGTGTTCAGGATAACGGACAAGGGCAACGGGATGTGTACCATACAGTGTGCCGACGGTACGTATGTGCCGGAGTTCGGCACGAGGGTGAAGCTGGTTTCGTCTGCAACGCCGGGGGTGCTGGAATATACTAATCATGGGGGGTATTTCTCGTTCAAGAGCAACGGACAGGCTTTGGACGGTGATGACTACAGTGGCTCGTATGCCAATGTATCCACTTTGGCCACATGGGACTATAGTGTGCCTGATGCATCAAGCAATTCGGCATGGACGCTGTATCCGGTGGAGATGGAGCGGTTCGGTGAGGCTAAGCGTTACAAGCTGAAGCATGTCAGTTCGGGCAGGTATCTGTCGCTGGGCAGCGGTTACACGGAAACGAGGGTTGTAAATGCCACAACGCTGCAGGACCGCGGTACTTCGTTTTGCATAAGCCGTAGCGGCGAGGGATATGTTTTTACTAAATTCGGTACGACCGAGACGCTGGGTTGTGCAACGGGCACGTGGGCCGGCTGGAACACTACGTATAATGTTGCTACGGAATGGAACATTGTTGATACGGATGACGGCTGTGTGTACATTACTTCGTCCAAGGGTTATCTAGGGCCTAATTCAGGCGCGACGGCTGCGGGTGAGTATGTGTATACGAACCAGAAGCTGCGTGATGATGTGAAGTGGCAGATTGTCGAGAGCAATGACGAGGTGAATGTCACGTATGTCTACATGAACGGTGATACGGAGTGGTTCCGCGAGACGAAGACGGTTGCCCCGGGGCCTTATCCCGAACTGGTTATACCTAATGCCGGTGTGAAGTACACGAATGTGCCGGTCGGAAGGGTGACGAGGGACGAGACGGTGGTAATCAATTGCGAGGTTTCATCGGCATATCCGCTGATTTATTCGCAGAACTTGGATGATGCCCAGTGGGTGTATTTCAGTAATTTTGACAACGGTGGAACGGCGTATTTCCTGAACTATAATGCGAGTACGCCCAAAAGGCTGGTCATAGGTCAGACGACTCCGTCTGCGGCGTCGGCATCGGCATACAAGTGGGCGTTCGTCGGTAATCCGATAACGGGATACAAGGTTTACAACAAGGCTGCGGGGAACTCCAAGATACTGTCGAGCACGAATCCTACGGGTGACGGCAATACGGGTGGGAACACATATATCCATCTGGAGGCGGAAACGGACGATATGGCGGCAAACGGGTTCAATACGCACTGGAACATTGTGCCGAGTGCGCTGGGATTCTATTTCGTGCGGCAGGGCGAGGATGTGCGTGCCAACAAGCGCGGTAGCGTGCTGGCTTACTGGACGGACGGCTCGGATGCAGGCAGCCGTATGTTTACAGTGCCTGTCGAGAGCATGTCGCCTGTGACTTCGCTGGTGACGGCGGACGGTGTGGCTGTGGACGGTTCGAAAAAGTACAACCTGGTAAACCGCTATACGGGAAATGCTGTAGGAACTGACGGGGAACTGCTGACGTGTATGCGTGCCGGTATAAGCAGTACGCAGCAGTGGTCGGTGGTTTCATCGGGCAGTGGCTTCCAGTTTAGGAATACGCTTAATAAGTACCTGACGGGAGGTCCTACGAGTGACAGTTTTGCAAGCAAGGGCTCGGCAAGAGATGATGCTACGGTTATGTATCTGTATGCAGGCGAGAATGTGGACGGGGTGCAGTATTACTATATCAATGATATGAGCTCGGTGACCATGAACTCGGCTGCATTGCGCCATTTCCTGGGTGATGACGGTACTACGGTGCGTTCGCGCGGTGCGCGTGTGGGAACCCGTATGCAGTGGTACTTGCAGGAGGCGGTTCCGACCGAGAGCCCTGAGACGGAGCCTACGGTGACCTATGTCGGGAGCATTGGCAGCGGCAGTTATTACCGTCTGGTGAGCTATACGGATCAGAGTATGTCTATGTCTGAATCTGGCGGCGGTGTAATAACGACTAAGACGGACAGGGGGAACTACAGCCAGGTGTGGCAGTTGAGCTCGGGCAGTAGCGGCTATACGCTGAAGAACCTGCTTTCGGGCAAATACATAGGCAGTGCTCCTGATGCGAGTGCGCAGTGGACAACGTCAGGCAGCGGTGCGACTTTCTATACAGCATCGTCCAGTATGGGCGGCAATACGGTGTTCTATTTCACGACATCACGCAGCGGATGGTTAGGGGGCAATCCCAATCCTGACAGTTATGACGCGCTGCATTCTGCTCCGCATCAGGGCAACAAGGTTGTTGCATGGCAGGGTAGTGCGGATGCATCGAAGTGGATGCTGGAGCGCGTGGATATATCGTCGTCTGACCTGACAAAGGTCCAGGAACTGCAGTCGGTGGTGAATGCCGACTATACAAGCAGGCTTTCCAATTTCTTCAGCGACTATGCATGCTCGCAGCTGAAGGCTGACTATGCGTTGATGGGTGACGACCAGCTGCGAAGTGCAATGAGCGACCTGCCTTATGCCTTGCGCGAGGAGGCGGTGCGTGTGAAGAACGACAGGTGGAGCAGTGATGCGACCAGGAACTATTACGAGAAGGATTTCCGCATACATGAATATGAGGCGTATTCGGATCCGTATGTGTGGAGTGACAAACTGGGACTTGGATATTTCAGCCAGATTACACAGCCTACGGGTATCCGTGTGAAGTCGGGCGAGGTGGTTTATCTGCTTGTCAACGACAATGTGGCTGACAGTGACGGGCAGCTGTATGCCGAGATGGTTCCGGGGGTAAGCCTGACGGGGCCGCAGTTTTCGCTGAAGCGTGGATACAATGCCGTGGTTGCGTCGGACGACTGCGAGGTGTTTATAACGTATAACTGTACGAATACGAACAAGTACCTGTCCAGCTATCCCGACATCAGGATTCATATTGTGGGTGGTACATGCAACGGTACGTTTGACATGAACAGGGGGCATAACAACAATGACTGGCACTGGCTGTCGAACAATATGTTTGCGGACACTTACCTGCACCTGCGGTCTGATTATCATGTGATGAACTGTTACCTGGACAGGGTGATGAACACGACGAACATGTCGGGTGCGCTGAAGATATGGGACTTCGTCTTCGAGACGGAGGAGAGGCTTATGACGTCGCAGTTCGGCAACGGCAAGTACCGTCCGATTATGCTGGTGGTGGACAATACGACCAATAATCCCAACTGGACTTCCGGACGTGTGTCAATGCCGGGTATGTACGGAGACGGTGCGCTGAACTACAACAATCTGCTGTACAGCGGTGAGAACGGCGGAGCGCAGTGGGTTATAGAGCATGAGGAGGGTCATGGACATCAGGGTCCCATTAACCTGAGCGGAACGACCGAGGTGAGCAACAATACCCTGGCACAGATAGTAAACCACATCTGGGGTGTAAGGACCAGTCGCGGACAGGCGCAGAATGTGGCATTCGATTACTTTAACAACGGTATTGCGTGGATTGACTATGCACGAAGCATGATGAACAGCGAGGTGACCAATCCAAGCTGGCTGTCGAACAGTACGTGGATAAGCAACAAGTGGTGGTATCAGCTGTGGCTGTACTTCCACCTGAAGGGGGACGATACGTTCTTCCCGCGTTGGGTCGAGAAGCTGCAGTCGATGAACGGCGGTATCAAGAAGACGGGAAGCAGCAGTATAGCACGTCAGAGTTCATCGCGTACAACCACTGACCTGCAGGGTTCGACAAGTACTGCCGGAAGCTGGACGTCTGAGTATATGCGTATAGCTCTGGCTGCCTGTGAGACGGCACAGACGGACTTGTACGAGTTTTTCAGGATGTGGGGATTCTTCCGTTATGCCGACGAGGTAAAGACGACTGTGAACGAGGATTCGAGGGGCGACGGTATATTCAGGATAGGTGACTATTCGACATATTACCTGCGTCTGCCTGTACGCGGCAACTCGGTTGACGAGAATGCCCTGGCATGGTGTAAGGAGAAGATGCAGAGCTATCAGAAGAAGGCTCCGGGAGTGATGTTTATCAATGATACCGGCGAACTGACTCCGATAGACGATGATGCCGAATGCCTGAAGTATGATCCGTCATTGGCAGGCAAGTCCAGGCAGTATGCCGACGGCGGTGCCAGGATGAACGAGGGAGGTCTGGGTACCTATACACACTTTGGCAGGGACGAGTCGGATCATCTGGGTTTCTCGCGCAACGGAACTACCATTACGATAAGCGGCACGGGTGCCGTGGGATTCAAGATATATGACGGTTCGGGCGAGCTTGTCTATGTGAGCAATACCACGACGTTCAGTGTAGACAGTACCATAGCCAACGGTCTTGCCGGCGGTACTTATTCGCTGGTGGCATCGCTGGGGGATGATACCGACCTGCTCTTCTGCGGTCCTCATACCAAGTACACCACGCGTGACATTACCGGCATCACCGAAACCGAGGGTGTCAAGGACGGGCGTGCTGACATATCTGACTTGCAGGGGCGTCGTCTGAACGGCCTGCACAGGGGTGTCAACATCGTGAACGGTGCCAAGATATTTGTAAGGTAGGCTCAGTTTGCCTCAAAAAAAATAGAATATAAAATGAGAAAAGTATTTTTAATGACAATTGCGTTGCTGGTTGTGATGACCATTGGTGCATGGGCACAAGGTGCAGGACTGAGTCAAGGACAAGCTGTGAAGCAGGCAACAGCCACCCCCGCACGGGCATCTAAGACATGCCCTCATTGCGGTATTACGAAGGGCAACATTACCTATCCGTGGCAACACGAATCGTGGTGTCCCTATTATAGGGCAAGGAATTCGGGAACAACATCCGGCAGCTCCCGAGGCTCCTCCAGTGCCAGTATCGTGGCAAGCGGAATTGCTGCCGGCGTTGGCAGCAGCATATCAAATGCATTTTCAAATTGGCTGAATTCCGAACCGAAGAAGGACTACAGTGTCTATAAGAATACCAAGCCTGGGAGTTTTTTGAATATCTTATATGATTACGACCCAAATAAGGAGCAGAAATATGTTGTGCTACGTGCCGGTGGTAAGGTCGGAATATGGGAGAATGCATGGACATATCACGATCGAAGCAAAGGAGAGACCCATTCCTATCCAGGTGAATGGATAGTAATACCCAAAAAATATGACTACATCTGGGTGTCTTATTGTGGAACTGAATTAAAAAGGGTGATGGCAGTAGTTGGTGTTAAGCAGAAGAATAGTAATGCTATGTTCTATGGGCTCAATAATGCAAACAGAGAACTGATAAAGGCAAACAAATACACCAAATTCTGGACGGTTCGTGCGTTGGAAGATACACCACTGGTAGTTGCTTTCGGATATACCGACGATCAGGGACGTGATAAGTGGGATTTGTGGAAAGTGGTAGTGGTAAAGGAAAAGAAAGTCTCCTACGTGAATGCCGTTCAGGTGGGTGGCCCTTACGATGATGTCGCTATTTGGAACAAATACGTGAGAGTTACCAATGGTGGACGCAGTCACATGCTCGACCATTTCGGTAAGGACGTCTTTAATCGCGACTTCGCTCAGGTGGGAACTCCGTTTGGTCCTACGAAGATGGCATGGGCACAAGATGTGGCTGGAGGTAAATATGGTGTGATAGACTCCCTTGGGCACTCGCTCCTTCCTTGCGAGTATGATATGATAAATATCCTGAACAGAGGAGTCCTGCTTACAAAGGGGGACAGGAAAGGCTACTACTATGCCGATGGTCGCCAATTGCCCTGCGAGTACGACAAGGTTCGTGAGTACGGAGACGGACTGTTGGTAGAGAAAGACGGAAACACATGGATAGAACACGCAGGAAAGAGCATACCGCTTTATGTGTACAATACAGAGGAGGAAATAGAAGGAATAGCCAAGAAATGGGGAAAAACTTTTGAAGATAAGTCCTTTGCGAATTGGTATGCAAGGGAAAGCGCTGAGGTACGCGCACAGTTTATGAAGAAAGACGAATTCGAGAAAGAGAGCGACCATAAAATACGCATTGCCGACAAAACGGCTCAGGAGAAGTATGTGAGCGAGAAGATGGGTGATGCCATGTCGCGCTTCCTTACTACAAATCTGGCAAAAGACTCCCTGTTCATGGGAAGTGCATACGACTCAGAAATGGAGTGTTTCGAATTCTTCCCCTCTCAATGCCCGTGGAATGCATTCCGCTATCCCGTAGCTATTGCCGATGCCAAACAGTTTAAGAGCGAATTTTCTGGTGCAAAAGTTGAAGACAGGATGCTCCGTTTTGACACCCCTTCCGTGAAACAATTCACCCTGAAAATACGGAAGAAGGTAGGTAAATATGGAGGAACACGTGATATTACCTACAATGTCGTCCTGAGTGATGATTAGTGGACATCAGTTTCAAAACCTATTGACTTGAGGGCTTCCTGCATTGCATGTACATCCAGGTTGTGACCTGTTACCTGGGCGTTGCCGCTTTGCAGGTCGATGGTGACGTGTTCGACGCCTGTGCACGAGTATAGTGCTTTTTCTGCATTGCTGCGGCAATGGGTGCAGTTCATTCCGCTGATGGTGAAGGAAACGGTTTGGTCCTCGGCACAGCAGTCATGGGAATGGCAGTGGTCATGGTGGTGCTCGCATGAGCATGTATTGCCGTGCATCAGTTTTATGCGAAGGATATTAAGCAGCAGTATTGCGAGCAGTATGGTGCATGCCCACTGGAACGGGGTGCTGTGTGTGCAGCCTTCTGCTGTCTGGACGATCGACGGTGCAAACCATTCGCGGGGCATAAGGTAGTCGATGCCGTATCCGAAGGCAATGGCTCCGCAGATGATGCTGATGATATAGAGGAAGAGGGTCTTTCTGCCCAATACCTTATTTATTACAAGTATGCTGGCGGCATTGCTGGCAGGTCCTGCCATGAGCAGAACGAGGGCGGCTCCGGGAGTGAGGCCTTTGAGCATAAGGGCAACGGCAATGGGAATGCTGCCTGTCGCGCACAGGTACATCGGTATGCTGATGCACAGTACGAGCAGCATGGACATGAGGGTGTTGTCCTTGAAGACGGCAAACATCGACTCGGGGACAAAGACGGTAATGATGCCTGCTATGATTAGTCCCAGTACAAGCCATTTGCCTATGTCTGCCATCATCTCGACAAAGCCGTATTGCAGTGCTTCCCTGATTCTGCCGGCAAAGGTCTTGCTCTCTCGGGAAGGATGTGAAACTGCTTCCTGGGCGTCAGCAGAGGATGAACTGTCGGTGAAATTAACCAGCGCACCGCCCATTACTGCGGTAACGAGTGCGGCAATAGGGCGTACCAGGGCAAACGGCAGGCCCATGATCGAATAGGTTGCGAAGATGCTGTCGACGCCTGTCTGCGGGGTTGCGATGAGGAAGGATACGACGGCTCCATTGGATGATCCCTCGCGACGGAGTGACATCGCGGTGGGGATTACTCCGCATGAACACAGGGGCAGTGGTATTCCCAGAAGCGCTGCGTAGATGACGGACTTGAACGTCTTTCGGCTGAGATAGCGTGAATAGAAACTGCCGGGAATGAAGGCGTGCATGATGCCTGCAATCAGGAAACCGAGCAGCAGATATGGTGACATTTCGTTGATAAGCTGTATGACTTGTTCCATGTTTATTTTTGTTTTCGGCTGCAAAGATATTAAATTTCCATTGTATATAGGGGGTATTTTTATATATTTGCGATGTTTTTACTGGTAAAATGATATTCTATTATTCGGGTTGCGGCAATAGCCGCTGGATTGCTGAGCAGTTGTCTGTCCGCCTGGACGAGGAACTGGCCTTTATCCCCAAGCTGTTGCAGGGTGACAGTAAAGAGTATGCAATAAATGACGGTGAGTCCATAGGCTTTGTTTTTCCTGTCTATTCGTGGGCGGCTCCGCAGCTGGTGGAGAGGTTTGTGCTGGAAACGAAGTGGTCGGGCAAGCCCAAATATGTATGGTTCGCCTGTACTTGTGGCGATGAAATGGGCTTTACGCGCAGGACGTTTGCCAAGACATTGAGAAGGGCAGGACTGGAGCTGGATTCATGTTTCTGTTTTGTAATGCCTGAGACCTATCTGGCTTTCCCGGGATTCCGCCTGGACACCAAGGAGAGGGAGCAGGAGAAGATAGACGATGCGCGCAACAAGCTTTCCTGGGTGTCGGGGAAGATAAGCCTGTGCCAGCAGGTGTGGGACGAGAAGATAGGGTGGCTGCCTTATACCAAGTCGTATTTGATACGCCCGCTATTCGTCCGTATGGCTGGTGACAGCAAATATCATGTCCTGGATACATGCAATGGCTGCGGCAAGTGCCAGAAGGTCTGTCCGCTGGGGAATGTGAGGCTGGTGGACGGCCGTCCGCAGTGGAACGGGAACTGTACGCAATGCATGGCATGCTATCACTATTGTCCGCAGAATGCGGTGCAGTATGGCAGCTATACAAGGAACAAGGGGCAGTATTTCTTCAGTGAACGTGGTGTCAGGAGAAAATGATCCCGATTATACCGCAACATATTCCGATGTACGTTCCGCCTAACACCTCTGACAGTGTGTGACCGCGCAGGAGCATGCGGCTGCTCATCACTGCACCTGACAGCAGTATGCTTGCGCACAGCCACCACAATGGATTGAAGTGGAATATTGTGGAGTAGGCGAATATGCATCCGATAATGGCACCTGTACCTGCCGAGTGTGCGCTGACGTGGTGCCAGATGTTGAAGATGACGCAGCTGCAGTTGACGAGCAGGCTGACGGATATGATTGCTCCCATGAAACTGGGCAGGTTCATATTCCTGCAGAACATGAGGCAGCAGATATAGCAGACAATCTTGATGATATAGGCAGTGGCCCTATTGTGCTGCATGTGCATCTCGTGGTGCGTCCATCCGTAGATGCGCTGCACTGCCTTCTGACCGAACCATGGCATTGCAACGGTGAAGATGTATACCGCCGCGAGTACCATAAGCTTGAAATCCCATGGCAGAAGGCTCATGTATGTTGCGGTAAGCAGAATGACGAATCCTACCAGCGGGTAGAATGACGGGATGAAGATGCCTGAGAGTATGCGTGCGCCTGTAATAAGAAGGCGCAGGGCACGGATTTTTTCTTTGCTCATATCTTTCTCATTCTGCTGGTTGGAATACCCATCTGTTCGCGGTATTTGGATACTGTGCGCCTTGCAACGTCGAATCCCATGCGGTTTAACTCAAGGACAATCTTGTCATCACCCAGTGGATGGTGCTTGTCCTCGTTGTCGATTATTTCCTTCAGTGCATTGCGTACCTGACGGGTTGTGGCTTCGTCGTCGCTGTTCCTGACTGCTGTGGTGAAGAACCATTTGAGCGACTTTATACCATAGGGGGTGTCCACGTATTTGCTGTTGCAGACACGCGAGATGGTGCTTGGGTCCAGTTTGGTTATCCTGGCAATGTCCTCGAGACGCATGGGTTTGAGACGGCTTTCGTCGCCTTCGGCAAAATACTGTTTCTGTATGCGTATGATTGCCTGCATCGTCTGCATCATTGTCTGACGGCGCTGAAGCATGGCACTGATAAACAATTTGCCCTTGTTAACATATCCGCGTACGAAGCTCTGGTCAATCATATCCTGTGCATCGTCAGAAATCTGCAGGGTTGGAATGTCGGCATCGTTAAGGGTGAGGGCGATGTGTCCGTCAGCATCCACTTCGACGGTGAAATCGGGCGTTATCGTTTGTGTGGTGTTGCTGTCCTTCTCGCTCATGGCATTGCCGGGGCGTGGGTTGAGGCGGTGCATCTCGGCTCGCAAGTTGTCTGTCTGCTGGGTGGTGAGGCTGTATTTCTTCTGTATGTGTGACCAGCGGTTGTGCGTGATGTCGTCCCAGTCCTGGATGATAATCTTCTCCAGTTGCTGCAGGTGGTGCTTGCGGCATTGCAGAATCAGGCATTCCTGCAGGTTGCGTGCTCCGACACCGGTGGGTTCGAACTGCCACAAGACCTTGAGCATGCGCTCGACGTCCTCGGTAGTGGTGTCGCACCAATGGTAGATGGTCAGCTCGTCAGCTATCTCGTGAAGCGGTTTCTGCAGGAGGCCGTCATCTCCCAGGCTGCCTATGATGTACTCCAGGACCTTGCGGTCATGGTCGTTGAGTTTGTATTCACCGGCCTGCTCTTTTAGCTGGTCATAGAAGCTCTGGCTGTCGGCGGTTTCAATGCCGTTTGTGTCTTCGGCGTCTGCTCCGTTGGGAGTGTTGCGGAGCATGTAGTCGGGTATGTCGTCCTCGTTCCTGTAGTCCTTGCGCTGGTCGTAGTTCTCGCTTTGGCTGGTATGTTGTTCTTCAATCGGCTTGTCGGGGTTGTGAAGTGTCTCAAGGTACGGATTCTCGTCAAGCTCAGCCTTTACGCGTTCGCGGAATCCTTCCATAGGCAGCTCGGTAAGACGTGCTGCCAGGACCTGCATTGCAGATTGCATCTGAATCTGCTCCTGAGTAAGCTTCTGCTGCTGTATCTGTGAGAGTCCGGTCTTCATCGTAGCTTAGCTTATTAGCTTGTAGTCCAGTTGCTTGTGGTAAAGGTCGGCGCGGGCTACCTGTATTTCGACTTCGTCACCCAGATTGTACTGGTGGTGGTATTTGCGTCCGCGCAGGCAGAAGTTCTTCTCGTCGAACTCGTAGTAGTCGTCATCCAGGTCGCGGAGGGGAACAAATCCTTCGCATTTGTTCTCGTTGACCTCGACGTAGAGACCGAACTCAGTTACTCCGCAGATGGTGCCGACAAAGGTTTCGCCCAGGTGGTCTTTCATGAACTCGACCTGCTTGTACTTGATGCTGGAGCGTTCGGCCTGTGCCGCTGTCTGCTCGGCATCGCTGCATTGTTCGCAAAGCTCCTCGTACTTGGCAGGGTTGACACTGTGTCCGCCTGCCGCATATTTGGTAAGCAGGCGGTGAACCATCAGGTCGGGATAGCGGCGGATGGGTGAGGTGAAGTGTGTGTAGTATTCGAATGCAAGGCCGTAGTGTCCTATGTTGTGTACGCTATAGCGTGCTTTCATCATGGCACGCAGCGTTATCATCTCTATGACGTTCTGCTGTGGCTTGCCGTGAACTTCGGCAAGCATCTTGTTCAGGTTCTTGGAGATGTCGCTCATATTGCCCTTTGTCTTCAGGCTGTATCCGAACTTGCCGACAAAGTCGCTAAGGTTCATAAGCTTGTTCGGGTCGGGACTCTCGTGAATACGGTACGGGAGACATTTGGCTTTCTGGTTCTTGGGAACCTTGCCGATGCTTTCCGCAACGGTGCGGTTGGCGAGGAGCATGAATTCCTCGACCAGCTTGTTAGCGTCCTTGGCTACCTTGAAGTACACTCCCGTGGGCTTGCCCTTGTCGTCCAGATGGAAGCGGACCTCGCAGCGGTCGAAATCGACGGAGCCGTGCAGGAAGCGCTTGCGCCGCAGTTCCTTGGCCATACGGTTCAGGACTATCAGAAGTTTGCGTTCCTCGCTGCCGGGTTCAAAGCGTGTCGTGGGTTCGTGGTCTTCGATTGGTGCAAGGAAGTCGCCCGGTGCATCGTAATCCTGTTCGCTCGCCTCGTGTTCCTCTTCCAGTATCTGCTGTACCTCCTCGTATGTGAAGCGTCGGTTGCTGCGTGTTACGGTGTGCAGGATTTCATAGTCCTTGACCTCGGCTTTCTCGTTTATCTTGAACAGGACGGAGAAGGTGAGCTTATCTTCGTCGGGACGCAGGGAGCAGAGATTGTTGCAGAGCCTCTCGGGCAGCATGGGAATGGTGCGGTCGACGAGATATACGCTGGTGCCGCGTTTCAGTGCCTCCTTGTCTATTATCGAGTTCTCGGTTACATAATATGAAACGTCTGCAATATGTACACCGACCTCGTATAATTTACTGCTTGAAGATTTGCCTTTGGTTATATCGCGGATGGATATGGCGTCGTCAAAGTCTTTGGCATCATGCGGGTCGATGGTCATTGTCAGGACGTCACGCATATCCCTGCGACGGGCGATTTCGTCTTCTGTTATGTCACCCTGAATCCTGTCGGCAGCTGCCTCGACGGCCTTGGGGTATGTGTAGGGTAGTCCGTATTCCGCCAGAATGGCGTGCATCTCGGCATTGTTTTCGCCGGTTTTACCGAGTATGTCGACTACCTTGCCGATTGGATTCTTGGATTCATCGGGCCACTCGACGATGCGTACTACGACCTTGTCGCCGTTTATTGCCTTGTGCATCATGGCCTTGGGGATGAATATGTCATTGGCAAGAGTGCGGTCTTCTGTCTGCAGATATGCATATCCCTTGCGTACAATCAGGGTACCGACAAACTGCCTGTCGCTGCGCTGCAGGATTTCCGTTACCATTGCTTCGCGCATGTGGCGCTTGCGACGTGCCAGGAGTGTTACTTTTACGCGGTCGCCGTCCATTGCATGCATCGAGTTGCGTTCGGCGACGAGGATGGGTTCTGCCCCGTTGTCAGGCAGGAAGGTGTTCTTGCCGTTGGACTTGCGGTGGAACAGGCCTTCCATAATCTGTGTCGGTGTGTTGAGCTGGTATTGCTGACGTCCGACTTCCTTCAGGTAATCGTCAAGCAGGAGGTCGTCGATGCAATCCATGCACAGCAGCTTTGAGGGATGGGCGGTAAGCCCCAGTTCCCTCCAAATGCGGCGTGCATCCATGACTTCACCGGCATGACTGTTGAACAGGTCTACAATCATATGCAGAAGTTCGACCTTGCGCAGATACCGGCCGCCATGATTTTTATTTGCCATAATATTAATGTGATTTATTTATGTGCAAAAGTATAAAAAAGTAGCAACTCTGAATAATAAACTGTAAAGTATTTTATACCTTTGTCGTGTAATTGTAATATCTGGATTGTAAAATGGCAAGAGTCTTGGTTACGGGTGCCAGTGGGTTTATTGGCAGCTATATAGTCAGTCGGGGATTGGAGTTAGGATACGAGGTGTGGGCTGCTGTACGCGGAACCAGTTCGCGGGCTTACCTGCAGGATTCTCGTATAAGGTTTATTGAGCTGAGCCTTGGCAACGAGGAGCGTCTGGTGCAGGAACTGCAGGCTTCCGGAGTTAAGTTTGACTACGTCGTGCATGCGGCAGGTGCCACCAAGTGCCTGGACGTAAATGACTTTTATAGGACCAATACACAGGGAACGTGTAATCTGGCAAATGCCCTGATAAAGGCAGATATGGTGCCAGAAAGGTTTGTCTTCGTCAGTTCGCTGAGTGTGTTCGGTGCCGTGCGCGAGACTCCCGTACGTCCACGCCCCAAGGGCTATGGCAGAGGGGATGTTATAGCTCCTGAGGAATCCATCTACGATCCCATCCTGCCTACCGATGTTCCACAGCCTAACACCGCATACGGAAAAAGCAAGCTGGCGGCTGAGGATTTCCTTCGCACATTGGATGTAACCAGGTTCCCCTATGTCATTTTGCGACCGACCGGAGTGTACGGGCCTCGGGAAAAGGATTATTTCGTGATGGCAAGGAGTATAGCCGGGCACAGCGACTTTGCCGTGGGGTACAAGCCGCAGGAGATTACCTTTATATATATGATGGACGTGGTGCAGGCCGTCTACAAAAGCCTGACATCACCTGCCGCCGTGGGCAAGGCTTATTTCCTGAGCGACGGCAGGGTTTATAATTCGCGTCGTTTCAGCGATCTGGTTCAGCAGGAACTGGGTAATCCGTGGGTGCTGCATATCAAGGCTCCGCTGTGGTTCCTGCGTATGCTGTGCTGGTGTGGCGACAAGTGGATGCACCTTACCGGCAAGCTGATTGTACTGAACAACGACAAGTTCAATATCCTGTCGCAGCGTAACTGGCGATGCGACATAGAGCCTGCCCGCCGCGACCTGGGCTTTGAGCCTGAATGGTCGCTCGAGGAAGGCGTCAGGGCTGCAGTCAAGTGGTATAGGGAAAACGGTTGGCTGTAGGCCTGTAAGATATACAGGTGTGTTTTACACCAGATGACGTATGATGTCCTCGCGATTGCCCGGCAGGTAATCGATAACGGGAATCTCGATCATCGTATATGCTCCAGGCTGCTGTTTCATACTTGCGCGTGCAACATTGACCAGAACCTGTGCCGTGAGGGCAGGGTTGTTGATCTTCATGTTGAACTCGAACAGCTGGTTGTGCGTGGTACCGCTTACGCCCTTGCGTACGAGGTTTACACCGTGACCTACGTCATTGAGTGCATCTACGCTGTCAACGGCAAATACGTGCGTCTCGTCGCTGGCAAAGTATGGGTCGGCCTTGATTGCAGCAGTAACCTCGTCGAGGCTGGCTCCTTCCTCCAGTTCGACATATACCATGCGGCGGTGTATGCCTTCACCTACGGGTATTGTCATCGAGAGAGCATCCTTGACTCCTGCCTTTGACTTCACGCAAACGCTGTGGCCCATGCTGCGGCCGGGACCGAAATTAGTGTAGCTGATGCCCTTGGGTGCAAGGGATTCCATCAGAGTGCGTACGATTGAGTCAGACCCCGGATCCCAGCCGGCTGATATGATGCTGACCCTGCCTGCTTTCTTTGCTGCTGCGTCCAATGTGCGGCGCAGGTCTACGATTTGTCCGTGGATGTCGAAACTGTCGACTGTATTGATTCCAAGTTCCAGGCACTTGAGTGCATATTCTTCGACCGAACGTGTCGGGGTTGCCAAGATGGCAACGTCCACATGACCCAGTTCACGTATGTCGCTTACAACCTGATAGTCGGCCAGTTCGACCGGCTTGTTCTCGGCACCTGCACGGCGTACAATGCCTGCAATTTCCATGTCTGGTGCTGCCTGAAGGGCCTGAAGGGCATATTTGCCGATATTGCCGTATCCGACAACGGCGACTCTGATTTTGTTCATTTTGTTTAGGTTTTAGTGTCAATTTTATTCTTGTCGAGCGCAAAAGTATGACATTTTGTTTGAAATCACAAACATTTTGCTTAAAAAATGAAAGTTTGCTTGACATTTGTCAATTGACTTGACATTTGTCAATTAATCAGCACTAATTCAAAAAACATGAATTCATGTGTTTGTAATATTTACAAATAGTCGTATCTTTGCACTCGAAAAGAAAAGCGGGCTAACCGCTGTTCGATGAATTTATTAACCACTATTTATATTTAGCATTTTTATGGAATTAAAAGATCTTCAACTTGACTTCAAGGGCAGTACCTGGAAGCATGAGATTGATGTGCGTGATTTTATTCAGCATAACTATGAGCCATACAGCGGCGACGAGTCCTTCCTGGCTGGTCCTGCCGAGAGTACAAAGAAACTGTGGGGCAAGCTCACAGAGATGTTCAAGGTAGAGCGCGAGAAGGGTGTGTACGACGCCGAGACCAAGCTGCCTCAGAGCATTGACACATACGGACCCGGCTATATCGACAAGGACCTGGAGACAATCGTCGGTGTACAGACCGACAAGCCTCTGAAGCGCGGTATCTTCCCCAAGGGCGGTATCCGTATGGTCGAGGCTGCACTGAAGGCTTACGGCTATGAGCTGGATCCTGCAACAAAGATGATTTTCACAAAGTACCGCAAGACTCACAACGAGGGTGTGTTTGCTGCCTACAACGATGATATCAAGGCTGCACGCCATGCCCACATCATCACCGGTCTGCCCGATGCCTATGCCCGTGGCCGTATCATCGGTGACTACCGTCGTGTTGCACTGTACGGTACCACAAACCTGATTGAGGAGAAGAAGCGCTTCCACAAGCGTATCGATATCCAGGAGTTCACCGAGGAAATCGTACGTTGCCGCGAGGAGATTACCGACCAGATAAACGCACTGAAGGAGTTCGAGCGCATGTGTGCCGGTTACGGTTTCGACGTAACACGTCCTGCACGCAATGCCCAGGAGGCTATCCAGTGGACATACTTCGCATACCTGGGTGCCGTCAAGGACCAGGACGGTGCTGCCATGTCAATCGGCCGTATCTCGGCATTCCTTGACTGCTTCATACAGCGCGACCTGAAGAAGGGCATTATCACCGAGGAGCAGGCACAGGAGATGATCGACCATATGGTGATGAAGCTGCGTATCGTGCGTTTCCTGCGTACTCCTGACTACAACGACATATTCTCGGGTGATCCTATCTGGGCTACATGCTCGATTGCCGGTATGGGTATCGACGGTCGTAACATGGTTACAAAGACCGACTACCGTATCCTGCACACCCTGTACAACATGGGTCCCTCGCCCGAGCCGAACATCACAATCCTGTGGTCTCCGCGTCTGCCCGAGGCATTCAAGCGCTACTGTGCCAAGGTATCCATGGATACCAGCGCCGTGCAGTACGAGAATGACGACCTGATGCGTCCTGAACTGGGTGATGACTACGGCATCGCATGCTGCGTATCTCCGATGAAGATAGGTAAGCAGATGCAGTTCTTCGGTGCACGCGCCAACCTGGCCAAGTGTATGCTGTATGCTATCAACGGCGGCCGTGACGAGATGCACGGTGACCAGATTGCACCGCGTTTCCGCCCAATCGACGGCGACTACCTGACATACGACGAGTTCTGGCCCCGCTTCGATGCAATGATGCGCTGGCTGGCCAAGACATACGTCAATGCACTGAAGATTATCCACTACATGCATGACAAGTATGACTACGAGGCATTCGAGATGGCTCTGCATGACGGTGACGTTCAGCGTACACGTGCCACAGGTATCGCCGGTATCTCGATTGTTGCCGACTCAATCGCAGCAATGAAGCACTGCAAGGTTCGCATCATCCGTGACGAGACAGGTCTGGCAGTTGACTACAAGATCGAGGAGGGTGAGTACATCCCGTTCGGTAACAACCACGATGAAACCGACCAGATTGCAGTAATGATTACCGAGAAGTTCATGGAGTACCTGCGTCAGCACCGTACATACCGTGACGCCATACCTACTCAGTCACTGCTGACAATTACGTCTAACGTAGTTTACGGACGTAACACAGGTGCAACACCTGACGGCCGTAAGGCAGGCGTACCGTTCGCTCCAGGTGCAAACCCGATGAACGGCCGCGAGATCAAGGGTGCCGTTGCAGCCCTGGCTTCTGTTGCCAAGCTGCCGTTCCACCATGCCAAGGACGGTATCTCGTTCACATGGGGTATCTCGCCAAGCGCACTGGGTAAGGAGCGCGAGGAGCGTGCAAACAACCTTGTCAACCTGTTGGACGGCTACTTCACACCGGACGGCGGTCAGCACCTGAATGTCAACGTATTCGACCGCGAGCTTCTGATCGATGCAATGAATCATCCCGAGAAGTATCCGCAGCTGACAATCCGTGTATCCGGTTACGCTGTTAACTTCGTCAAGCTGACACGTGAGCAGCAGCTGGACGTTATCAGCCGTACAATCAACAGTTGCATGTAATCAGCAACCTGTCTATATAAATATAATGGTGCCAACAAACCGTTGGCGCCATTTTTTTCTTTAGCAAGTGACAGAATGATACCAGTTCTTACCATAACAGGATGCGACAATACCGGCGGTTCGGGATTACAGCTGGACATCAGGGTTATAACCGGTATGGGCTGTCATGCCCTGACGGCAGCCACCTGTATTGTAATGCAGGATGTTGTCAATTTCCCCAGCCGGATTATACGTCAGCAGATAGAGAGTGTTGTGGGTGAGTGTCATCCCAGTGCCGTTAAGGTAGGTCTGGTGCGTACCCCCGAGGCCGTCGGGGTTATAGCCGACGCAATTGCGGGTATCCGCAGGATTGTCGTCGCTCCCGGCATAATGGCCTCGAACAACGTGCAGCTTGTCGACGACGAAACGGTCGATGCCATCAGGCGTCGTCTGGTTCCCATGGCATCGCTGCTGGTACTCAGGCAGGTCGAGGCCGAGAAAATCCTGGACGTAAAGATTGCCACGGACCAGGATATGGTTGCAGCCGCACAGGCTTTTATTGCCATGGGCGCAAGCTATGTGATGATACGCGGCGGCAGAATAACTGAGGGCCGTGTAACCGCCTTGCTTTTGGGAAGCGACACAAAACAGTTCTTTTCATCGTATAATATCGACGGCTGGAAACAGCATGGCGTAGGCGGAGCCCTCTCAACAGCAGTTGCAACACGTCTGGGAATGGGTGACGATGTCCCCGCTGCCGTCAGCAATGCCCACGAGTTCATTCACAGCAGTATTGTCTATTCGGTCAAGGGAGACGGCAAGCTGCTCCGCCCGGCGGATATATACAATGCCTTCATGAATCAGCTCTCCAATAATTACCATAAGGCCCATGACGTGGCCTTCTATGCCGGCAGGCTTTGCATCACGCCCCGCTACCTTTCCCAGATAACGGACAAGATTGTCGGCAAGTCGCCTAAGCAGATTATTGCCGACTACCTGATGAACGAGGCAAGGCGTTATCTCGAAACAACCCGTTTTACCGTCCAGGAGATAGCAGACAAACTCGGCTTCTCCTCCCAGGCACTCTTCTGCAAGTTCTTCAGGAACCAGTCAAACACCTCCCCGACCGAATACCGTAACAGGCAAGTTTCTTGAGAAAATAAGAATAATGGAAATAACATGAAGTATCTGAAAACTGTTATCAAGACATTGCTTAATGTTCTGTACAAGATTGCCTGTTACATATCGTATGTCTGGTTTCTGATTCCCCTTGTTTTCTGTTATGGAATATGGGGAACGTGGGTGAATATGAGTACCTCCCCTAAGGTGACTGATTTCTACATAGGATTCTACTTATTGTCATTGCTGCTATACTTTATAGCATTTGTATTCCTGTTATTCAGACGCAGATACATTCAGTTCTGTCTGTCTGGTTTCGTAGGATTCATCCTCCTTCTTATATCTGGTTTCACTGGGATTGCCCTAGAATCCGCTCCGACCAGCTTTGCCGAAGATCATCCCATACCTGAAGGATTGGCTTACAATATGCCTAAAGCCATGGACGCAGACTTGGCCGAGGGTGTTGATCCGGCGGACTCCACCACCTTCCTGCAACTGCGGAATGGCGGCCAAGGCGGCATCTACGAGTATTCGTTCTACTATCCTAGCCTTCCTGCAGGAACCATTTGGCTGCAATGCTACGAGGTGACGAAAAACCTACCCCTGTCAAAATCCGAGATAAAGAAGAAATCGAAGCAGGAAATATACGGCGCAAGTCACTTCGCCTGTTATGTGAGGGCCAAGGAGTTTACTATTTTCGAGGGAGACTGGGGTGACTGCTATGCCGCAAGAATAGAGGTATGGCACAAGGACAAGAAAGGACGCAAGCGTAAACTCCTCGAGAAAATCTATGGAGTAGAAGGAT
The DNA here is from genome assembly GCA_017617635.1 of Bacteroidaceae bacterium. Taxonomy (GTDB): domain Bacteria; phylum Bacteroidota; class Bacteroidia; order Bacteroidales; family Bacteroidaceae; genus Physcousia. The sequence goes on from JAFZVW010000002.1 coordinate 49,020, forward strand.
GGATGCGGTAATTTCGTTGTCTTTGTTGTAATTCTCGCCTGAATTGTGCCATAATATAAATATAATGTGTACATTTGCTCCCGTAAAATAATTAAAACGACAGCGATTATGCCGGAAATCAGCAAATTCTTTGGAATCATTGTTAGTCTCTATTGGCGCGACCACAATCCGCCTCATATTCACTTCACCTATGGCGATTATGAGTGCAGTATCAGTGTACTCGACCGTGTGGTGGATGGCAAGGCTCCGTCGAAGGTCATTGCCAAGGTAAACGAGTGGATGAACCTGCACGAGGCCGAAATCCTCACTCTGTGGGAGAAGGCTCAGAGGGGTGAGAAGATAGGTCGCATAGAGCCATTAAAATAATAGGAGGATACAGTTATGCTTAAAGTTACAGACGTTGATTATGTGAAGGACTACGAGCTGCTGCTCACCTTTAACGACGGGACGCGCAAACTAGTCGACCTTAAGCCCTATCTCACGGGCGAGGTGTTCGGAGAGTTGCTCGACCTCGACAAATTTACTCAATATGGTCTCACGGGTTACACCATCGAGTGGGCCAATGGTGCCGACCTTGCCCCCGAGTTCTTGCATGACATAGGAAAAGCGGCGTAAAATGCTATATACGGCACGCTGTGACTCTGGAAACGGAGCGCGGTGTGCCGCTTTTTGTGTTATAGCTTAATCATTAAACCAATATAACTGTATGAAAAAACTATTTACCCTTTTGCTCATCGTTTGCGGAATGAGCACAGGAGCGTGGGCTCTTGACCAAGACAATGAGGGCTACTACCTCCTCGGCTCTGCGCAGGACTGGCAGGACTTTGCAACAGGCATCAATAGTGGGACAATAGCTAATACGGCAAATGCGCGACTTACGGCAGACAACATCACTGCTTCGTCAATGATTGGTACCAATGGCAGAAGATATGCAGGTACGTTTGATGGTCAAGGCTATGCCATCGTTGCCAATATCACTGGAACATCCGGCTACGAGGCGCCTTTTAGCTATATCCAAAACGCAACCATTAAAAAACTGACGGTCAGCGGAACTGTCAATGGTGCCATACATTGCTCAGGTTTGGTGGGTGCAGCTTATGGCACCATCAACATCAGTAATATCAACATTACTGCAACAGTGACTACTACGGGTTCACATTGCGGTGGCATTATAGGTCACGGCTTCTCCAGCAACGGCGATGCAATCAGCGCAGCCAGCGAACAAGGCTCCTACATAGCAATGACACGCGCCCTCAGCGACGCCGCAATCCAGGCCGATGACGTTGACTATATCAATGCCCACGCAACCAGCACACCACAGGACGACATGCTCGAGGCAATAGCCCTTGACAATCTGTTCGGCGGAAAGAAAGCCTACATCAGTAGCACAAAATCCATGACAGGACACGAATGCTGGATGGCAGGAGCCAGCGAGGCCGTCTACAGCATCATCATGATGCAGTCAGGCTTCGTAGCCCCCAATATCAATCTCGACAACCCCGACGAATATTCAGCCCGCCTCAACATCGCCCGCCATCGTATCGACATCGATGTCAACATAGTACTCAGCAACTCCTTCGGCTTCGGCGGTACAAACAGCGCCATTGTAATGAAGAAAATAAAATAGATTTCCTACAAGCCTGCGAGTAATTCATTCTGCTAATTCGTCAAAATAGATTTGGCGAACGGTTAGCGGTTAGCGATTAGCGATTGCGGTTATTCCCCGTTCGCCATTATCGTCAGTATCGTGGTTACGTCACCAATCTCTATCTCACCGTTTTCGTTGGCATCAGCAGCCTTGTTGTTGTAGCCCGTAGCCTCGGGCGTAGCCATCAGGGTCAGTACTGATGTGACATCACCGATTTCCACCTAGCCGTTGCCATTGGCATCACCTGTGACGGAAGCTTCAGGGTCATCGCCTGTAGTGAATGACTGTTGCTTACCATAGAATGTTTCTCCTTCTGTTGTAGTGACGAAGGCAACGTATGCGTATGTCGTGTTGGCGGCTCTCTACGGAAGTTTGACCAGCAAACCCAGCATCATCCTGAAGCAGGGCGGTCTGGCAATCTTAGGGTTAATCTGTAGTTTTATCTGAAATAACAGTATGATTAAGATTGATACTGGCAATATGTGCTCACATCTTCAGAAGAAACTTTTTGATGAGGACGGAGCATATCATCATCTTTTGCAAGCCATGGAAGACGATCCCGAAATCACGGCTGTTGTCCGGTCGCGTCAGCTCCATATCTATAGGAATGGCAGAAAGGTTTTGATACTGGCAGGGAAGTCGGCACCAAAAGTCATCAGAGAAGACCGGGTTTGCGACCTTCTGTAATGGCAGGGTAAGATCACGGCTCACCATTCGTGCCGACGGTAATATCAAAAGCGTGAAACCAAACTAGGGTTCACGCTTTTTTATGCAATATTTTTCTCTGAATACTTTTGTCCGATATAATTTTTTGGGTATTTTTGTGCAGTCTCCACGCATTAATCAATCATTCAGGGACACTATTTGGAGACGTAGTCTAAGATAAACCACGTTAAGTCAAATTTGTGCTATATGAAACAGTATTTACTCCAGCGTTTTTTTTGCTTGCAAAGAGTCTTGCTATTTGTGCTCTTTGCGCAATTATTCTCCCTCACAATAACAGCAACAGAAGTCATTGTAGATGGTATTAAGTATGATGCCGTTAAAAAAGCGAAACAAGCAACCGTTATTGCCAATAATTCTAATTACTCTGGCAACATCGTTATTCCCTCGTCCTTCACATATGACAATGTGGAATATAGTGTTACTGCTATCGGTGCATCTGCTTTCTATGCTTGCAAAGGTTTGACTTCAATAAACATCCCTAACAGCGTGACCAGCATTGGAGAAAGTGCTTTCGATTATTGCAACGGCCTGACATCAATAACCATCCCCAACAGCGTGACCAGCATTGGAGAATCGGCTTTCCATGGTTGTAGCGGCCTGACAAAAGCTGAATTTGCCAGCATAGAGAGTTTGTGTAAGATGTCATTTGGAGGTTATTCTGCAAATCCGTTATATTCTGCTAAGCATCTTTACATTAACGGTCAGGAAATAATTGACCTTGTTATTCCCAATAATGTGACTAGCATTGGAGCATCTGCTTTCTCTGGTTGCAGCGGCTTGTTATCAGTGACCATTCCCAACAGCGTGACCAGCATTGGAGCCTTAGCTTTCTATGATTGCGATGCTTTAACGAAAGCAGAATTCGCCAGCATAGAGAGCTTGTGTAGAATAGCATTTTATGATGTGGTCTCAAATCCTTTATCATATGCTAGCCATCTTTACATTAATGGTCATGAAATAACTGACCTTGTTATTCCCAATAATGTGACCAGCATTGGAGCATCTGTTTTCTCTGGTTGCAGCAGTCTGACATCTGTAACCATTCCCAACAGCGTGACATGTATTGGTAAAAGTGCTTTCTGGGCTTGCCGTAGTCTGACATCGGTGAACATTCCAAGCAGTGTGACAAGTATTGGTGAACGTGCTTTTTATTATTGCAGCGGCCTGGAGTCAGTAACCATTCCCAACAGCGTGACAAGTATTGGAGGTTATGCTTTCTATTGTTGCAGCAGCCTTACGTCTGTAACCATTCCCAGCAGTGTTACAATCGTTGAAGACTGTTCTTTCTATGGTTGCAGCAGTCTGAAATCCGTGACCATTGGCAATAGTGTGACCAGTATTGGAGATAAAGCTTTTGCAAATTGTGAAGAACTTATGGATGTATATTGTCTTGCAAAGAAAGCTCCTACGGCTGCAACCACTGCTTTCGATGGATCCTATCCAAATTATATTACGTTGCATGTAATCGCATCCGTTATAGAGGACTATAAAGCGAAATCTCCGTGGAGCAGTTTTGGTACATTTATGGCAATATCAGGAGATGACCCAAGTCCAAAGATTCAATTTGCTGATGCTGCAGTAAAGGCTATCTGTGTTGACAATTGGGACATAAACAGCGATGGCGAGTTGTCTGAGGCAGAGGCAGCAGAAGTGCAATATATTGGAACTAGATTTAAAGGAAATAGCAAGATAACATCATTCAATGAACTGCAGTACTTCACAGGACTGACCAGTATTGGAGACAATACCTTCTATAATTGCAGTAGCCTAACATCAGTCACTATTCCTAACAGTGTGACAAGCATTGAGAGGCTTGCTTTCTCTGGTTGCAATAGCCTAACATCTGTCACTATTCCCAACAGTGTGACAACTATTAGCGGTAGTGCTTTCTGGAGTTGCTCTGGCTTGACATCAGTAACCATCCCCAACAGCGTGACCAGCATTGAAGCAGGGGCTTTCGCTGGTTGTGGCAATCTGACAACAATCAAGGTTGTAGATGATAATCCGCAATATGATTCTAGAGATAATAGTAACGCAATTATAGAAACATCAACAAATACTTTGATTTGTGGCTGTAAGAACACAGCTATTCCCAATAGTGTAACAAGCATTGGAAAAGCTGCTTTCGACAGTTGTAGTGGCCTGACATCTGTGATTATACCAAACAATGTGACAAGCGTTGGAAAGGGTGCATTCTATGATTGCTGTGATCTGACATCAGTTACCATTCCCAAAAGTGTAACAAGCATTGAAGGGTATGCTTTCACGTTTTGCAGTAGCCTGACATCAGTAACATGTTTAGCAGAGCAGATGCCAACTACAGAAATATCTGCTTTCAACGGTTCCAATACAGCAGGTGCTACATTGCATGTGCCAGAATCAGCAATTGAAGACTATAGAACAACTGCACCGTGGAGCAGTTTCGGTATAATTCTACCAATTGACGAACCAGAATACCTAGTAGGCGATTCCAACGGAAATGGTGAGGTGGAAATAGGTGACGTGACATCAGTATTGACACTGATGGCTACGCCGGACGCTACCGGTTACAACAACAAAGCTGCCGACGCAAATAAGAGCGGCGATATCGAGATTGGTGACATTACAACCATACTGACGATAATGGCCGGGGGAGAGTAACAGTAATGCCCGCCCCGGTCTGAATTGATAATCACACGATAACAGGCTCTCACTCTTGATTGAGTGGGGGCCTTTTTTTGTGTCCTAAAACTTAAACATCATGAAGAACAAGAACAACAACGGGAAGCAGCAAGTGCGGAGGTTCCGCGAGGCTGTTGACGGGCCGGTCATCATGCGGCTGTATGCTACAATGCCGACGGCGGAACTGGCCGCTATGCTGGGACTGACGGTGAAGCAGATAGAAAACTATGCGTATCGGCATAACACGACGCCTTGGGCGCATAAGTCGGCGGCGGTGCGGTCGGCAGAGAACAGCCAGAAGGGGAAAAAAGGAGGTGGACGACCAAGAAAAGTAAAAAAATAAAAAACTAACACTTTTTTTATTCAGCAACTTGTTTGTTCCTTTGCAGCGTGAATCAAAAAGACGACCACGGTCGATTGAGTAAAAGTTGCGCGTCAGTTGATGAAAAGTTGCGCAATTTATGGGCAAAAGTTGCGCGTCGATTGAATAAAAGTTGCGCGTCAGTTCGGAAAGAATTGCGCGTCAGTTAATAATAACACCAAAAACCAAAGAAAATGAGTACATTAAAACTGAAAGTGTCAAGGGCGAGCAATGTGAACCCGAAGACGAAACAGAAGGGCTTTACTGCCCGAGTGTTAACTAATGGTACTGCCGATTTCGACGACATCGTGAAGGAGGCCGGCCACAACACCACCATGCACAAGGCAGAGTTGCGTATGGCCTTCGAGCTGTGCATGGACTCGGTGACCGAGATGCTGAAGCAGGGCTACATCGTGGACCTTGGACCTATCGGCAAGATCTATCCGAGCTGTTCGAGCGGCTGGTACGAGAAGGAGGAGGACATGAAGCTGAGCGACGTGAAGCCACAGCTGTACTACCGTGCCGGCGACGAGGTCGAGGCCGCCGTCAAGTCTGCCAAGCTCGTGTGGGCGAAAGCCAGCGACGAGGATGAAGAGGAAGGCGGAACCACGGAACCAGGGAACGGCGAAACTCCTGATCCAGAGAACCCCAACACCGGCGGCGAGACGCCCGATCCCGAGAATCCCGGCGGTGATCCTTCGACAGGAGGCTCAGGAGACGGTGATGACGACAATGGCGGTAATGGTGGCGGCGGCAACCCAGGCAGCGACATGGACTGAGCAGATTTTCCAATCTGGGAGTATCTATTTACCAAATGGGAACGGATGGTTGTCCGTTCCTTTTTGTTGTCATACCTTTGTGCTGCACAAACCCTAAACAGTAAACAAAAATGGAAGACAGGACTACGCTTAACCGCCAGTTGGCTCAGATGCTGAAGGGCGGAGTGATTATGGACGTGACGACACCCGAGCAGGCACGCATTGCCGAGGCTGCCGGTGCATGTGCAGTAATGGCATTGGAACGCATACCGGCTGACATCCGCGCTGCAGGAGGTGTGAGCCGTATGAGCGACCCGAAGATGATAAAGGGCATACAGCAGGCCGTGACTATCCCCGTGATGGCTAAGTGCCGTATCGGTCATTTTGCCGAGGCACAGATTCTGGAAGCCATCGAGATTGACTACATCGACGAGAGCGAGGTGCTTTCGCCTGCGGATGACATCTACCACATCGACAAGCGCAAGTTCCGTGTGCCTTTCGTCTGCGGAGCAAAGGACCTGGGCGAGGCGCTGCGCCGCATCAGCGAGGGTGCCACGATGATTCGTACCAAGGGCGAACCGGGCACGGGCGACATCATACAGGCCGTCCGCCACATGCGCATGATGCAGAGCGAAATCCGCCGTCTTGTAGGCATGGCCGAAGATGAACTTTACGAGGCAGCCAAGCAGTTGCGTGTGCCGTTTGACTTGGTTCAGTTTGTTCACGAGAACGGCAAGCTGCCTGTGGTGAACTTCGCTGCCGGAGGTGTGGCTACGCCTGCCGATGCAGCCCTGATGATGCAGCTGGGTGCGGAAGGTGTGTTCGTGGGCAGCGGCATCTTCAAGAGCGGTAACCCCGAGAAGCGTGCGCAGGCCATCGTCAAGGCCGTAACGAACTACAACAACCCGGCCATACTTGCCGAACTGAGCGAGGATCTGGGCGAAGCTATGGTGGGTATCAATGAGAGCGAGATAGAGTTGCTGATGGCAGAGCGGGGGAAGTGAAGCCCCCCTCTAACTCCCCCGAGGGGGAGAAAAGTGAAGAGTGAAAAGTGAAAAATGAAAAATGGAGAAGATAGCTATCCTAGCATTGCAGGGGGCGTTTGCTGAGCATGAGCAGATGCTGC
>JAFZVW010000003.1 GCA_017617635.1 Bacteroidaceae bacterium
AGCTGTACGGGTATGCTCCATTGATACTTTGTGCTGCTTCCAGGTTTTACAATCCAGCTGGAACCGAAGGTAAATGCCTCCTGATGTGTGTCCAGTTTGTAGATGAAGCTCTGCCAGTTGACCCACGTGTCCATGTGCAGGTGCCTGCGGTCCCATAGTATCTGCAAGCCCATCTCAGGGTCCTGTATGATATTTGTCTCGGGATTCCACAGTGCATCGTTCAGCCGGTGGTTCTGTCCTCCGTATATGTTGCCAAGTACGATGCTGAGTGACTTGCCGGGCCTGTCCTGAAAGAATTCGGCCTGGAGGCGTAGCCATGGCAGAATATGGAATCCGTGCTGATATTGGTCGCCCTTCCAGTATGCGATGTCATGATAGGTCCACGAGGGATATTTGTTGGCTCCGGCGAAGAAGATTGCACGAGCACCGACCTCCATGTGAATCTGGTTTATCGGGTTGTATGTCAGTCGTGGAGCCAGAATACCCACGGGCAAAGTATAGCCGTTGGTAAGCGGGGTAGTGTACTCGTTGTCGCGGAATGCCGCAGTGGCATCCAGTTCAAGCCCCAGGACATGCGTCTGTGTGGTGTCTATCCTGTAGTCATCGACGAACAGATTATCATAAATCTGTGCATCTGTGTTTAAGGCAATGAACAGAAGAACAACGGGGTACAGAATTCTTTTCATTACTTCCTGCCTTTCCAAACCAGATATGCAGCAACGGCAATGCCGAATACGACCATGGCAATCTTGATGGGATTCTCGTACTGCGCTGCGGTTGCATCCAGGTCCTCGGGTTTAACGACGTGGGCAAGGGAATAGCCTATGGCAGCCAGTACCGAGTTCCACAAGCCGGCACCTATGAAGGTGTACAGCAGGAACTGGGAGAACTTCATCCTTGCCAGGCCTGCAGGAATGCTTATCAGCTGACGGACGGCAGGAATCAGGCGTCCGATAATCGTGCCTATTGCCCCGTGGTCGTCAAAGTATTTTTCAGCAGCCAAAACCTTCTGCTCGTTAATAAGACACATGTGTCCGAAACGCGAATTGGCAAACTTGTACACTATGGGACGTCCCAGATAATAGGCTATCGCATAGTTGATGACAGCACCTATCAGCGCTCCGAGCGTTGCAAAGAACACAACGAGGAAAACATTCTTGTCGCCATTGGCTGCCTGATATGCGGCAGGCGGAACCACCACCTCGCTGGGGAAGGGGATAAAACTGCTCTCTATAGCCATCAGCAGCGTGATGACCCAGTAGTTCAGGTGTTCAAGACACCAGGCTATGAAGGGTATGCTTTGCATCTTTTATGATTTGTGTATTGTTAGGTTTGGAAAAATAACGCACCAGTGCATTGAAGGTACTCAGGTTTGTCTTGCCGGGGAAGCCGCCGCTGTTCATAAAGAAATCCTTGGAATATCCTATGGCATGGCCCAGTGCCCATCTTGCCCTTCCGTGCTTGGCCATGAAGAGGGCATAGCGCTGACGGAAAGTCAGTTTCCTGCCCTGTATGACTGGAATCAGAAGAATAGGCCTTTGCGTATTCCACGTATCTGCAATATGCCTGAGCCACCCGGTTGCAGGCGGGATTACATGCGGACGAAGTATGATGATACGGTTCCATACCGCACCCCGTATGCCAAGCATCACGGCCAGACGGTCCTTGTCAATGCGTGCCGTACGCGGGATGGCCACGTGACGCAGGTTGGAATGCCGTTCCTCCATATCTTCCAGCATATGTATGGTGTCATCCTCGCTGTTCTTGTCCACAACGCAGATTTCAAAAGCCGCATCTTCCTGTGCAAGCCACATGGGAAGCGACTTAGCCAGCTGCTCCTGTTGATTGAATGCTATGATGACAAGGCTTATCATAAATCCTCGCTTGTGTAGCTCATGGGCAACTGGCGGCAGTTGTAGCTGCTTGCCATAATCTCGCCATATGCACCTGCCGAGCGGAATACCAGCAGGTCGCCCCGGTGCGTCGGCTGCATGTCATAGTCCTTGACGAATACATCGCTGCTCTCGCAGATAGGACCTACAACGTCGTAGCACATTGTCTCGTCGGATGCAGGAGCGCTGATATTTTCGATACTGTGGTATGCATCGTACAAGGCAGGACGGATCAGGTCGGTCATTCCGGCATCCACGATACAGAAGTTCTTGATGGCATTGCTCTTGATATACAGGACACGGGTAACCAGGTTTCCGCACTGGCCGACAACTGCGCGCCCAAGTTCGAAATGCAACTGTTGTCCCTCGCGCAGTTTCAGACCGTCGCGATATGTCCTGAAGTATGATGCAAAATCCGGAATCGGGTTCAGATTGGGATTCTGATAGTCAATGCCCAGGCCTCCTCCGACGTTTATGTTCTTTATGTCCCTGATGCCCGAAGCCTCCAGACGGTCCTGCAGCTCGTTGATGCGGACACAGAGCGCACGGAAATCATCCATCTCCAGAATCTGGCTGCCTATATGGAAGTGCAGACCAACGAACCGTACATTGCGCATGCCGCGGGTCATGTTTATGACAGTTTCCATGTCCTGCATGTCTATGCCGAACTTGTTCTCGGCCAGACCTGTGGTAATGTTTGCATGGGTATGTGCACCCACGTTGGGATTGATACGTATTGCAACACGTGCAGTCTTGTCCATACGCGTGGCAATCTCGGCAATGACCTCCAGCTCCGGTATGCTTTCTACGTTGAAGCAGAATATGCCGGCATTCAGCGCCAGCTCAATTTCCCAGTCGCTCTTGCCGACACCGGCAAATACGATTTTGTCGGCAGGGAATCCTGCGTTCAGCGCAGCCTTTATCTCGCCGCCGCTCACGCAGTCGGCACCAAAGCCGGCTCCTGCAATGCGCGACAGTACCTTGGGTGTGACGCAAGCCTTGACGGCATAGTGCAGGTGCATTTCCTCCGTCATGTTCGAACGTATCTGTCTCAGCGTTTCGTCCAGCAGCTGCAGGTCGTAATAGTAGAAGGGTGTCCTTACACCTTGGAATTTCTCTACGGGGAACATTCTCTTTACCTTGAATTTGTCTTTGTATTTTGACTTATTTCTTGAAAATCGTATCAGTCAGGGCCTGCATCGTGCGCTGCTTGTCCTCGGCCTTCACCACAAACGAGATATTGTGGTTGCTGCCGCCGTACGAAATCATGCGTACAGGAATGTCGCGCAGGGCTTCACATGCCAGAGTCTCGAAACCGCGGTTCTCGGGACGCAGGTCACCTACGACGCAGATAATGCACATATCGTGTTCAACGGTAACCTTGCCATATTTCTTCAGCTCGTTCTCGATATCGTACAGACGGCTTGTGTTGTCGATTGTCAGGGATACGCCTACCTCGCTTGTGCATATCATGTCGATGCTGGTCTTGTAAGTCTCGAAAATCTCGAACACCTTGCGCAGGAATCCGTATGCCAGCAGCATGCGGCTCGAATTTATCTTTATGCACGTATTGCCGTCGCGTGCAGCCACTGCCTTGATCTTGCCCCTGCGGTACTCGTTGTTGATTATTGTGCCCGGTGCAGACGGGTCCATTGTGTTCAGCAGACGGACAGGAACACCTGCAAAGCGTGCCGGCTGGATACATGTCGGGTGCAGTATCTTGGCACCGAAATAGGCAAGTTCGGCAGCTTCGGCAAAGTGCAGCTGACGTACCGGCTCGGTATGGTCCACGATGCGCGGGTCGTTGTTGTGCATTCCGTCAATGTCGGTCCATATCTGAATCTCCTCGGCATTGAGTGCGGCACCTATCAGACAGGCAGTGTAATCCGATCCGCCACGCAGCAGATTGTCCACCTCGCCGTAGGCATTGCGGCAGATGAAGCCCTGAGTGATATATATCTGGTAGTCGGGATTGTCCTTCAGTGCCTTGGTGCTCCGCTCCGTGATATACTGGAAGTCAGGCTCCTGGTTCTTGTCCGTACGTATTATGTCCAGGGCAGGCAGCAGGATAGTCTTAACACCCTGCTCCAGCAGATAGTTTGTCACCATGTTGGTCGACATTATCTCGCCCTCGGCCAGGATTACCTTCTCCTCGAACGAAGTGAAATGAGCCTTTGTAAAGCTGCGCAGATACTGGAACTGCTCCTGCAGGAAAGCACGGGTCTTCTCGCGCCACTCATCG
>JAFZVW010000009.1 GCA_017617635.1 Bacteroidaceae bacterium
ATCTCCGTCATGCCCACCAACCTCTACGGCCCCAACGACAACTACCATCCCGAGCACAGCCACGTGCTGCCGGCCCTCATCCGTCGCTTCCACGAAGCCAAGGAGGCCGGCCTCCAGGAAGTCACCTGCTGGGGCGACGGCAGCCCCCTGCGCGAGTTCCTCTATGTCGATGACCTGGCCAACCTCTGCGTGTTCCTGATGAACAACTACAGCGGCAACGAAACCGTCAATGCCGGCACCGGCAAGGAACTGACGATAAAAGCCCTTACCGAGCTCGTAGCCAAAGTAGTGGGCTTCACCGGCCAGATCAAGTGGGACACCACCCGTCCCAACGGCACCCCCCGCAAGCTCCTCGACGTCTCCAAAGCCACCGCCCTCGGTTGGACCTACAAGACCGAACTCGAAGACGGCATCCGCCTCGCATATAAGGATTTCTTAGAGAATCCGATGAGAGCAGAAAGGTAGTTGGTTTCTTAAGGAGCACTTACCAGTTTAAGGAATTCCTTGGGAAAAGGAGTCTCAAACTGCATATCCTCGCCTGTTATAGGATGAGTGAAATTGAGCCGGTATGCATGCAGACATAACCGTCCCAGAGGGTCAACGGCATTACCGTATTTCTTGTCTCCTGCTATCGGGAAACCGATATCTGCCATGTGTACACGGATCTGGTTCTTGCGTCCTGTTTCAAGTTTCATTTCCGCCAGCGTAAATTTCTCATTGCTGCGTAAGCGTCGATAGTGTGTAATAGCCAGTTTTCCTCCGTTGTCTGTATGAGAAGAGTATGTGATGAATGCTTTGTTGTCCTTCAGGTACGAACGTTCGGTTCCACCCTCTTGTGGCATATTGCCGCATAGAACAGCTACATATCGGCGATCATATACAGTTTCCTTCCAATTCTCCTCGAGTACGAGTGCTGTTTCGCGATTCTTGGCATACATCATCAAACCGCTTGTGTCACGGTCCAGCCGGTGAACAACGTGTGCCGTACACTTGAAGTGACGCTTGGTAAAATATTCGTCCAGAATATTCTTGATACTGAACTGTTTGGCGGTTGCTGCCATGCTAAGGATGCCTGCGTTTTTCTCGATGACGACAAGGTCTTTGTCCTCATATACTATTTTTATGTATTTGCTGACAAGCATCGTACTCTGGCGATGACGTGAAATCCGTACCAGCTGTCCTGGAGAAAGAGCTGTGTCGTACTGAGTTGTAAGCTTGCGGTCGACGGTCACGGCACGGCCGCTGAGCAGGTCCTTGGCCCTGTTCCTGCTGATACCCATCTGCTTGAGCAGAAATTCCATAAGGGTAGTCGTCTCTCGAACAGGAATTTCCAGGTATTTCTCAGCAGCGTATTGTGCTCCGGTTTTATTGCGCATTAACGGAATTGATTGGTTTGTAATTATTACTTAGTACGGATGTATCCGTGCCGGTATGCATAAAGCAGCTCTCGAAGTTCGGCTATCTGTTTCTGTATCTTGCGTCCACGGTCCGTATCACATACACGTATGCGGTGTCCGCTTAATTCGACAAGTTGCATGCTTCCATGAATGTCCGAACCGTTTTGGATGGCGTCTCGCTTGCTAGTAAACGGTTCGTGTTGAATAAGCTCAAATCCGCGCGAATGGTAAACCAGGGTATATCCTGCAATACCTGTAGTACTGTGGTAATGCTGGCTGAAACCGCCATCGATAACCATAAGGCGTCCGTTAGCCTTTATGGGGCTTTCACCCGCACTGACGTGTACAGGTACATGTCCGTTGATGATATGACGGTGTTCTCCCTGTACTCCAAAACTGTCAAGTATACGGTTGCATACATCCTCGTCATTGCGTAGACGGAAGTATGCTCCCTTTTCCTCGTGAATCAATTCCTTGTCACCTATCAGATAGCGTTGGAAAGTAGTCATCCGGCTCTTGTCAAACAAAGGTGATTCGGGGCCGCACCACAGATACAGCAGGTAATCACGGGCCGCAAGTTTTTCTGCACGTGGTGTATCGGTATTGAATGCACTGCGCACCAGTATTCCTATGCGGTTCATAAGTTCCCTGCCACTGTATTTCTTTCCCATGAGCAGAACCTCCTTCAGGCTTCCGTCATCGTTGAGAGGTACGCTGGCATGGAACAGCAGGTTGCCGTTGCATATATTGTACATTCCGCCGCGGCTGAGAACACATTTTATATGTTTCTGCAATTTGTCCGATATACGGAAGGAATGATGAAGCTTGGCCATCATTTCTTCTTCCTGAGGCGTCATACGGTAAGGATTGTTCCAGTCTTCAATAGTCGGGAACAATGTGTCACGCAATGGGTATTCACGTCCGTCAACAACATACACACCGCGCTGGATGTCTATACCTCCCAATGTCTCGGTACGGTCAATTACCCATTCGGGGTGCTTTTCTATCATATTGTGCTCCAGCTTGAACTGTATGACAGTAATAGCCTTGTGCATGCGTCCTATCAGCTGGCACTGGCGCTCGTCTACTTTGCGCTGCGGAAGGAATATGGTGGCAGGATCGTCCTTGTATGCTTCCATTGCAAGTTGTGCCAAAGGAAGGAGATTTATGCCATATCCTTCTTCAAGCGTATCCATGTTGCCAAAACGCAGGCAGAAGCGCAATACGTTGCATATACAGCAGTCGTTGCCCGCTGCAGCACCCATCCACAAGGCGTCATGGTTGCCCCATGTTATATCAAAATTATGATACTGCAGCAAAGTATCCATAATGATATGTGCACCGGGACCTCTGTCCCAGATGTCACCCAGAATATGCAGCTGATCAATGCTCAGCTGCTGTATGACCTGACACATGGCAGTAATAAAGTTGGGAGCCTGGTCTGTCTGTATTATACTGTCGACGATTCCCTGAAGATACGCCGTCTTGTCGTCATCATCAGCCTTTTCATGCAGCAATTCCTCGATAATGTATGCAAATTGCCTTGGCAGGGCCTTACGCACCCTGCTGCGTGTATATTTGCTGCTGACGCTACGCAATACGAGGACAAGACGCTGTAGGGTAGTGGAGTAGAATTCGTCTGAATCCTCATCCTTTGCCTCAATCAGTTCCAGTTTCTCCTCGGGGTAGTATATAAGCGTACACAGTTCCTTTATCACCTCAGGTTCAAGTGTGTCCTGAAATAATTCGTTAACCTTACGACGGATGTTTCCCGAGGCATTTTTCAGAATATGCTGGAATGCCTCATGTTCGCCATGTATGTCTGCGACAAAGTGCTCCGTACCCTTGGGAAGCCGCAGAATTGCCTCAAGATTGATTATCTCGGTACTGGCGCTGTCCTGAGTCGGAAATGTCTGCGACAATAACTCCAATATACGACGGTCAGCCTCAATACGACCGGCCATATTCATGTCATGATTGCTCATAAAACGCTATATGAGTATGAAAAAGTATTCTATTTGTGGGCAAAAGTACTATAATATTGTGTAAGAAACAAAATATTAACGTAAATTTTCATATCTTTGCCCGCGAATGGAATTAACATAGAATTTTAACAAGTATGAAAAGACATTTACTGCTGCTATCCCTGCTAGCTGCTGCGCATTTTGCAATGGCTGAAGAGACTTCTATCGCCGACAGGATTCTTTCCTTGCCTGAGCCCAAGCTTGAAATGCCTTCTATGGACATTCATGCCGTGGCTATGCCGGAACCGAATATGGGCCGCGACAGCATCGTAATAGATCCTATGACAGGTCAGAAGCGTGTATACAAAATACCAAAGCATAAAATCTGGAAACCATTCTACATGTTGTATAATTACCTTAACAATACAACACGACATGAAGAGAAGAAGTTTGACGGCAGCTTTATCATAGGTCCGGCATACAATGCCAACACCAGTTTTGCATTTGGTGGCGGCTATACGGCATTGTACAGCTTTGACCGCAGCGACAAGACATTGCAGAAGAGTGTTATGACAGTGTTCTTCCAGTTCAGCGTAAAGGGTATGGCTGTAATAGGTGTCGAGGGACATAATTTCATGAAGCATGACAAGCACCGTTGGAACTATGAACTGAGTCTCACTCACTATCCGTCTGCCTATTGGGGTATACGAGACGAGGAGGGAAATTTGATTAACGGCTACGAGGCCGCGGAAAAAAATGTCCCCGTAGAGTTCAAGCAGTTTGTATTTATGCTTGATGCAGACTTTACTTGGAAATTGGCAAAGAACCTGTATATGGGTCCAAAGCTGGATTTCCTTTATACCAATACATTCAAGTACGAGAAAGGTGATATTGAAATTAATGGCAAGATATATGACAAAGAAAAACTGATGGAGACATATCTGACTACTCCTACTGGTGAAATTCAGTCACGAAGCCTTGCTACAACAGGTCTCGGTCTTTGTCTGACCTACGACAGTCGTGATTTTGCCATGAATGCCTACCGTGGTCATTATTTCCGTTTCCAGCAGTTGTATTTTGCCCCGGGTCTTAATAAATATGATTTCTGGAAGACCGATATCAAGTATAGTAATTACACCAGTTTGTGGACAAAGTGTACAATGGCGTTCCAGGTGCATGGACAGTTCAACTACGGCAGCGATTTCGTTCCCTGGACACGTTTGGCAAGTACTGGATTCCAGGGTATGGGCCGCGGTTATTTCTTTGGCCAGTACCGTGACAACAACGTTATGGAAACACAGCTTGAATTGCGTCAGCGCATCAAGTGGCGTCTTGGTCTTGCTGCATGGGTAGGCATGATTAATGTATTCCATGATTTTGATCACATATACTGGAAGGAGACCTTGCCCAACTACGGATTTGGCTTGCGTTGGGAATTCAAGCCGCGTATGAATGTCCGCCTTGATTACGGATTCACAAAACATGGCGGCAGTTTTGTATTCAACTTCGGCGAAGCATTCTAAGTATAAAACAGTTTTATATAAACGCATTACAGGATAGTATGAAACTTAAGAATTTATCGTTGATAGCCGTCTTGTGTATTTCCACTCAGGCGTTTGCTCAGGAAGAACTTATAAAATACGGCAATTTCGAGCAATGGATTCAGCGTGACATCAAGGAAAGCTCAGTGATCGGCGGCAAGAAGAAAACCCTGATGGAAATCGGTCCTACAGCACACTGGACAGAAACAAAACCATATACCAATCAAGGCGGTTCGCCATGGGCTACAAGCAATGTATATGCAAAGGTCAGTGGTGTACTCAAGACAAATGCCAGTGTGTTCAAGGACGAACATGACGGAGGGTCGTGTGCAAAACTATATACGCACATCGAGAAAGTCAAGGTCCTGGGCATGATAAATATCAACGTAATGGCAAGCGGCAGTGTCTTCACAGGCAAAATGATTGAGCCTATAACCTCGACAAAGAATCCTATGAGCAAGATGTCTGCCGGCATTCCATTCACCAAGCGTCCACGCGCCATAAAATTCGACTATAAGGTTCAGTTGTCCAATGAACCCAACCGTATTCGCAAGAACGGATTCTCGAAAGAGCAGGTTGTCAGTGGCAAGGATATGCCCGAGGTTATCGTACTGCTTCAACAGCGTAGCGAGGATGCAGAAGGTAATATTACGGCAAAGCGTGTCGCTACATTGCGTATGCGTTTCGCAAACAACACAGGATGGGTGAACGGCAAGACATTAGAACTGCACTATGGCGACATTACCGGCAAAAGTTTCTACAAGTCTTACATGGGCCTGATTAATGGTGAGAATGCATTCTATGCAACCAACTCAAAAGGCGTACAGGTCGTTATCAAGGAAGACGGCTGGGCGGATGCTGATGCCACTCCAACACATGCCATAATCAAATTTGACAGCAGTTGTGGCGGACCATACGTAGGAAGCGAAGGCACAACACTGTGGATTGACAATGTTAAGTGGGTATACTGATATGAATACACCATATTATATAATTGAGGAAAGGTTGCTCCGCAGCAACCTTTCTTTGATTAAGGATGTTGCAGAGAGAAGCGGGGTAGAGATAATACTTGCCTTCAAGGCATTCGCATTATGGAAGACATTCCCGATATTCCGCGAATACATCAGTCATACAACTGCCAGCAGCGTTTACGAGGCACGCCTTGCACTTGAACAATTCGGCTCACCTGCGCATACATACAGCCCTGCATACGAAGATGATACTTTTTCCGAAATCATGCGCTGTTCAAGCCATGTTACCTTCAACAGTATCAGTCAGTTAGACCATTTCATACCAAAGGTCGAAGAGTGGAATTCCAGCACAGATAGAGTAGGGGAACACCAGCTGATTTCCTGCGGTTTGCGCATAAATCCCGAACATTCCCATATAGAAACCGATTTATATAATCCAACAGCTCCGGGAACACGGTTCGGTGTAACGGCAGACGAACTTTCAGTGTATGCCGATACTATATTCGACAAAATTGACGGATTTCATTGCCACTGTCATTGCGAAAGTTCAGCCGAGAATTTTGCAGATAACCTTATATATATAAAGAAGAAATTCGGCAAATGGTTTCCGCGTATAAAATGGCTCAATCTTGGTGGTGGCCATCTTATGACACGCAAGGACTATAACGTTGATCTTCTTGTCAAAACCCTGAAGGACCTGCGTACCGAATATCCTCATCTGCATATCATTCTTGAGCCCGGAAGCGCATTCGCATGGGAAACAGGTCCGCTCGTTGCAAGTGTTGTGGACATTGTCGTGAATCATGGCATACGCACAGCCATTCTGAATGTCTCATTTACCTGCCACATGCCTGATTGTCTCGAAATGCCATATTGGCCGAAAGTACGTGGCGCCGAAACAATAGAGGACGCCAACGGAACTGTTTCCAGCATGGATGACAGGAAGAACGCCGAAGGACAAACCGTCGGCTACTGTTATCGCTTGGGCGGAAACAGCTGCCTAAGCGGTGACTTCATGAGTTCATGGGTTTTCGATCACGAACTTCGTATTGGAGAAAAGATAATTCTCGAGGACATGATTCATTACACAACAGTCAAGACGTGCATGTTCAACGGAATTCATCATCCTTCAATTGCCATCAGGCGAATGGATGACACTGTAGAAATTCTCAGACAATATCAATACGAAGACTATCTTCACAGAATGGACTGATTATAATATAATAGGAGATAATACTATATTACTCTATAAAGGTAATTAAACATAATCACCATTATATTTATTTTCTAAGAAAAGGTAGTATTCAGGAGAAAATCAGGGAATTTCCGTGGAATGCTGTATCAACATTCTTACCGTCATAAACGAGATTGCCTGAAATCAAAGTCTTGCAGACCTTCCAGTGAAAATCGTCATTCTCACGCGGTGACCAACCGCATTTACTCAGGATAACATCTTTCGAAAGTCTATAAGGTTCCGTACGCCTGACAAGCACAAGGTCGGCATACATTCCTTCACGGATAAATCCTCGTTGTTGTATTCCGAATAATTTAGCTGGATTATGACACATCAATTCAACAAGACGTGTTAATGGCAGAATTCCTTCTTCTACCAGTTCCAGCATGGAAATCAGCGAGAACTGTATCATTGGTATTCCGCTTGCAGCAGTACGGGCGCCTCCTGTTTTGTCCGAAAGCAGATGAGGCGCATGGTCAGTACCTACAACCGCTATCCTTCCGTCAGTCAAGGCCTTTCGTAAAGCTTCGCGGTCAGTATTATGTTTAATTGCCGGATTGCACTTAATCTTTGCTCCCAAACGTCGGTAATCCTCCTGTGTATATATAAGGTGTGCTACACAAGCCTCACCGGTTATCCTGGTTTCATTTGAATTGTCACGGAAATCTGCCTTGTCCAGGAATTCAAGTTCCTCAGCAGTTGAAATATGAGCTATATGCAGTCGTGCACAGGTTTCCCTAGCCATCTTTACAGCAAGAGAACTACTTGCAATACAAGCCTCACGGCTACGGATTTCTGGATGATGGATAATATCAGGATCATCTCCAAACTGTTCACGCGCAATTTGCATATTTCGGTTTATTATCGCCGTATCCTCACAATGAACCATAATGATTTTGGGCGAATTTCGGAAAATATGCATCAGGGATTCCTTCCTGTCAACCAACATGTTTCCGGTACTGCTACCCATGAAAAGTTTTACTCCCGGATACCGCTCCACAGGAATTTTCAGAATTTCATCCATGTTGGAATTCGTTGCACCGATAAAGAATCCATAGTTGCAATGCATCTGTTTCTCAGCAAGTTGCATCCTCTGTTCCCATGTTTCAAAAGACGTTGTCTGCGGAACGACATTCGGCATATCCAATACACTGGTAACACCGCCTGCCACTGCAGACATGCTCTCAGTATGCATATCAGCCTTATCGGTCAAACCGGGTTCACGGAAATGCACATGGTCATCAATTATGCCCGGCAGCAAATAGCAGTCATGAGCATCAATGACATCATCGTCGTCAATATCCAAAGTATTGGAAATCCGTTGGATAACACCATCACGGATTAAAACGTCCCCTACCCTTTCCTGACCATCGCTTACGATTACAGCACCCTTGATGATCACTTTCTTCTTCTGAATTTAGTAAAACGAAGTCTCATAACACCGAAGAATGCCTCGCCGAATATACCGCCGGACATCTTGCTCGTGCCCAACTCACGATTTACGAACACGACAGGAACCTCCTTTATCTTGAATCCAAGCCTCAAAGCGGTGTACTTCATCTCAATCTGGAATGCATAGCCCTTGAATCTTACGTCATCCAGTGATATTGTTTCCAATACCTCGCGCTTCCAGCAAACGAATCCAGCCGTTGTGTCACGAAGTCTGATACCCAATACTGTACGCACATAGGCACTTGCATAATACGACATCAGGACGCGTCCTATCGGCCAGTTTACGACATTTACCCCCGTTATGTAGCGGCTGCCTACAGCAACGTCATAGCCTTCATCATGACATGCCGCATAGAGACGAGGCAAATCCGCAGGAGCATGACTGAAATCAGCATCCATTTCAAAAATGTAGTCATATTTCTGCTCTATCGCCCATTTGAATCCTGTAATATATGCAGTTCCCAAGCCTAACTTGCCACTGCGCTCGATAATATGCAACTTGCCGGCAAATTCATCCTTCATCAGCTCCTTGACAATAGCCGCAGTGCCGTCAGGACTCCCGTCATCGATAACCAGAATGTCAAATTTCCTGTCCAAATCATTGATGGCACGGATTATAGCCTCGATATTTTCCTTCTCGTTGTACGTAGGAATGATAATTACACTGTCGCTGTTCATATTTGATGAATATAATTTACCGGATAATGCTGATTTTCACAATACAAAAATAATCAAATATAATGTGATAGAATGCTATTACGATGATTTTTTTATAAATTTGCACCTGTTTTATGGAAATACAGGAACTACAGTCCCTATTTGCACAAACTCCCGGTGTCAAGGCACTGGGACGAATGCTTGTTGACAGCAGTCGAAAGAAAATAACCATCAGCGGTCTTTACGCCAGTTCGGCACCTGTTGTTTTCAGTGCCGTCGGGCTTGCCTGCCCCGAGGCACTCCATAAGCCCTATCTGTTTATACTTGACGACGAAGAACAGGCTGGATATTTCTATAACGACCTAAATCAGATTCTTAATGGCGGTAATGACGAAAACGGGGGACATTCTGACAATATCTGTTTTCTGCCCAGCAGTTTCCGTCGTGCCGTCAAATACGGTCAGCGGGACGCAGCAAGCGAGATTCTGCGAACCGATGCCCTCACACGCCTGTCAACAGGCAGGATGCCGTTGCTTATAGTTACATATCCCAATGCATTGTCCGAATTGGTCATTTCCAGACAAGAACTAACTACCAACACCCTGACCCTAAGCAAGGGACAGTGTATGGATATCAGGGATGTACAGAAGAAATTGCTGGATTTGGGCTTTCAACGCACGGATTATGTCTACGAACCTGGACAGTTTGCCGTACGAGGTTCGCTTGTGGATGTATACAGTTTCTCGTGCGAACACCCATACCGTATGGATTTCTTCGGTGACGAAATAGATTCAATCCGAACATTCGATGTTGAGAACCAACTTAGTATAGACAAGCTGACGGAAATAAGCATTGTTCCCGAACTTACAACATCTGCCGGGCAAAGCGTCTCACTCCTTACTTTCCTTCCTCAGGACACCATAGTTGTAACACGCGACCTGGTGTTCCTCGCACAGGAAATACAGAGGATATGGGACGAGGGATTCGGAATGAGTGCCGAGATTACCGCAGCAGAAGAAAACCGACAGCTCGACAAACTGCAGCTATTATGCAACCCCGATACCTTCAACCGTCAGATAACAGGTTTCAAAACTGTTTTGCTTGGAAGTGATAATATAT
The DNA here is from genome assembly GCA_017617635.1 of Bacteroidaceae bacterium. Lineage (GTDB taxonomy): Bacteria > Bacteroidota > Bacteroidia > Bacteroidales > Bacteroidaceae > Physcousia. The sequence continues at coordinate 10,336 of JAFZVW010000009.1, forward strand.
CTGATACAGAGACACATACAAATATCAAGCCAAATCTCAAGTTTAACATTACGCCGCAACCCGTTTTCCATAAGAACTTTGACCTGCTTACTACCGAACTCAAACGCTGTCAGGACGAAAAATACAAGATATACATACTGGCAGACAGCCAGAAGCAGACCGACCGTCTGGAAAGCATATTCAATGACATAAACGCAGGAATCTGCTTTACTCCCGTCTCACGCACACTGCATGCAGGCTTCATCGACAAGGACGGCAAAACAGTCATATTCACAGATCACCAGATATTCGACCGTTTCCACAAGTACAAACTGCGCAGCGAAAAGGCCAGACGAGGCAAGATGGCACTTACGCTCAAGGAAATACAGCAGTTCCAGCTTGGCGACTACGTAGTACATATTGACCACGGCGTGGGTCGTTTCGGCGGACTTATCAGTATTCCCGAAGGCGGCAGGATGGTCGAGAAGATACGCATCAACTACGATGGCGGAGGCGTAATCTACGTCAGCATCCATTCACTTCACAAAATCAGCAAATACAAGGGTCAGGAAGGCACACCGCCTAAAATCAACAAGTTAGGCACAGGAGCATGGGAACGCCTCAAGGAACGCACCAAGACCAAAATCAAGGACATTGCGCGTGACCTAATTAAATTATACAGCCGCCGCCGCACGCAAAAAGGCTATTCCTTCAGCCCCGACACCTATCTGCAGACAGAACTCGAAGCATCCTTCCTGTACGAAGACACCCCCGATCAATTCCGTGCAACGCAGGATGTCAAGAACGATATGCAAAACGCACGTCCCATGGACCGTCTCGTATGCGGTGACGTAGGATTCGGCAAGACCGAGGTTGCAATACGTGCAGCATTCAAGGCAGCCACCGACGGCAAGCAAGTCGCTGTACTTGTACCCACCACAGTTCTGGCATATCAGCATTACCACACCTTCACCAACCGCCTGAAGGATATGCCCGTACGCGTCGACTATCTCTCCAGGGCACGCTCGCCACAGCAGACAAAAGCCCTGCTTCAGGACCTTGCCGACGGCAAGATAGACATACTTATCGGTACACACCGTCTGACAGGCAAGACCGTCAAATGGCACGACCTGGGCCTGCTGATTATTGACGAGGAACAGAAGTTCGGCGTATCCACCAAGGAAAAAATACGCCAGATGAAAACCAACATCGACACACTCACCCTCACGGCAACCCCCATCCCCAGAACACTGCAGTTCTCGCTCATGGGAGCACGCGACCTAAGCGTCATCCACACACCTCCTCCCAACCGCTATCCGATATACACACAGCTATGCACCTTCAGCGGCGAAATACTGGCTCAGGCAATCAATTTCGAAATGAGCCGCAACGGCCAGACATTCATCGTCTGCAACCGTATAGCATCGCTACCCGAAATTGAACAGATTGTACACAAGTACGTCCCCGATGCCCGCGTTGCAGTTGGACACGGTCAGATGTCACCAGATAAGCTCGAAGACATTATCCTCGGCTTTGCAAACTACGACTATGACGTACTTATATCCACCACCATTATCGAAAGCGGAGTAGACATGCCAAACGCCAATACCATTATAGTATGCCAGGCACATAACTTTGGACTCAGTGACCTGCATCAGATGCGCGGACGGGTTGGACGAAGCAACCGCAAGGCATTCTGCTACCTGCTTTCTCCCCCTCTCTCTTCGCTTACCCAGGAAGCACGCCGCCGACTCCAGGCCATCGAGACGTTCAGTGACTTGGGCAGCGGCATACATATTGCCATGCAAGACCTCGATATTCGTGGGGCAGGCAACCTGCTGGGAGCAGAGCAAAGCGGATTCATATCCGACCTGGGATACGAGACATACCAGAAAATCCTATCCGAGGCAGTACGGGAACTACGCAATGACGAATTCCAGGATCTCTTCCGCGAAAAGATTCAGGAAGGAACCCTCAACAGTGGCAGCGAATTTGTCGACGAATGCCAGCTGGATACTGACCTCACCGCCCATCTGCCCGAAACATACGTGCCGACCAGCAGCGAACGCATGCTCCTTTATCGCGAGCTCGACCAAATGGAAACACCGCAACAGATACAGGACTTCCAGACAAGACTGCAAGACCGATTCGGCAATCTTCCGCCCGAAGCCGTTGACCTGTGCGGAATGATACGCCTTCGTCAGCTTGGTAAGGAATCAGGAGTCGAACGGTTGATACTCAAGCAAGGACAGATGCGGCTTATCTTCGTAAGCAATGCCGACAGCGCATTCTACCAAAGCCCCGTCTTCGACCGCATCATCGCCTTCTTCAGCGGCAATTCGGCACGCTGCCAGCTACGCGAGAGAAACAACCAGCGGAGCATGATTGTCAATGATGTCAAAACAGTAAGCGATGCCCTGCAGATATTAGAAGCAATAAACCCCTGATTGCACAAAAGCTATCAGGGGTTTATTCGTATTATGAATAATTGATTCCTAAAGACTTATTAAAAGACATCAGAAAGGAAACCACGTTTTGCACGAGTCTTGATTGTTATCTCTGCATTCGTAGCCATAGCCTTGACAATAATGTCACCACCCTTGTCAACTGTACACAGTGAACGTGTAGCACTCATAGATTCCTTTACAGTCAGTGTACCGATTTCCTTTTCACTTTTTTCACCTGCAATATCTATAACCTGATATACAGCCAACTTCTGACCCTTGGTCATACCTGCATCGTTACCCAGGTTAATGTATACACTCTTAGCTTTCTTACTGTCTCCATCAGCGATTGCAACGATAGTACCCTTCACAGGGAAACACTCCTCAATGAATTTCTTCATATTGTTTGAAGAACCCTCAATAGCAGCGTTACGTGAAGCGTTAGCACCATCACGACTAGTTGCAGTACTTGTATAATTCTTTGCACTTGCCGTAGCACCTGTAGCAGGGTCAATCAACGTAATTGAGTAGCTCAGTTTAGATTCCCAATACGTATATGACCCACCGCTGACAACATCCTTACCAGTCTTTGAAACGGTATTGATGCTGTTTAACGCACCCTTCAGAATGAAATTTGCATTCAGTTCAACCATGTCCTTAACCTCATGGTTATCATTCATACGGGTAGCCTTCTGACGATTCAACTTCTCATTTTCTACTGACTTCTGCTGTGTCAGATCCACAACGATTATACGCTTTGTGTTCTGAAGACTGTTCACTACGTTACGACGAACCGTAGCCACCTCCGAAGCAGTGAATTCATTGTCGTAAGTGAAGCCTTCAACATTTACAACCTGCTTTGTAACATCCTGAGCAAAGCCTGTACTGCATAACAATGCCATGAAGGCTGAAAGAAAAATTTTTTTCATGATAATAAATTGTTTTTTTATAGGGAATAATTATTGATTTTCAAGAAATAAATTTACCAGCGATGATGAACCGTAACAGCATGATACGTAACGCGCGGGCGCGAGTTATAATATGATGTCATAACTTTTGTCACCGCATTCAGGCGAGCCTTCTCCATGCGCTCAGCGCGATCTTTGTCAGCACGCTCTTCAGCTTTTTGCTCAGCCTTATCCTGATTAATCTTCAAACGAATCTTGTCCTGTAGGGCAACAACGTCAGCCGAACACGAACTTGTAGCATCTATCATACCCAGAATGGCTGCCGCACCCTCATAGTCCTGAGTGGCAAAGCAACTCTGCGCAGCCTGTAAAGCCTGCGAGCAGTTTTTCGTCTGGTAACTACGGAACACACCCTCCAGCTCCTTCTGAATTTCCTCGTATCCCTCACATCCTTGCGGAAACTCATATAGGATAGCCATTGCCTCGTCATACTTCTGCTGCTGAACCAGACTCCTGGCCTTTGCCAGCAGGGCAGCCTTGTTAGCAGTATAGTACTCCTCAACTTTCTTCTTTACATCTGCATAGAAAGCACCGAACTTCTTGTTAATGCTGGCGAAGCCGTTCGACACAGCTTCACCCTTGTCATATCCATCACCCGCACAATCATACGTCACAGTACCGAATGTTATATTCGATGCCATGCTCACGCACTTGATTGTCAGTTCAAATTCAACATGATAGATATTTCGCATACCACCCTCAATGATACAATTGTTGTTGTTCTTGATGTTGATAACCGGAAACAACACAATGTTGCTGCTGTTGACACATGCAGCTCCCTGATTCGTCAACAGGCGTTCCAGACGCGTTCCCAGTTTCTTGAACGCAGCCTTGCTTATACCGTCCTCAGGTTCATCCGGAACAACCACGCCAATACAAATACCCTGAGCAGCAATACACGCACACAGCATGATTGCAGACAAGGCAGAAACAAACCTTTTCATAATCAGAACGATATATTATTCAAAGTTAATAAACACCTTACCCTGATTTATACTCTCGTTGAAGTTCAGTTTCAGTTCCTGGCGCAAGAATTTGCGCAACTTCATCATCCATCGGCTCGGAGTAACAGGACGGCCGGTATTCTCATCAAAGACAGGAATACGCACCTCATCGAAAATCATGCTCTTATCAACTACACCCTGCAAGTGATACTGGTTGTTAAACGAGTTCTCCTCCATCCACAACTCCAGTTCCTCCTTCAGCAGATTGCCAGTCGAAACCTGGCTCTCCATGTCCATGTCGCTATCCTGGCTGAATGCAAAGTTAATCACAATGGCACGTCCGTTAGCAACCATCAACTGGAACTTGTTGTCCATAGTTTCCACCAGTTGCTTGGCAACCTTCTGGGCAGCCTTTGCAGCCAGGGCGCCGAAATCCGTCGTGTTAAACTGACCGCTGTCACTTACCTTGTTAGCCAGAGACTCGGCACTGCTGGCATCATAAGCCGTCATTATCAACTTGCACGAGCCCAGACCGTTGCTGAAAGTCGGGATCACCTCAACCTCAACATAAAAATCAGCACCCGACTGCTCGATGACCATTTTCTTCAGGTCGTTCTGAGTATTCTGCTGAAAAGCAATGTTGTTTGACATAGCCTTCAGTTTCGGTATCAAGTCAATTGTCGATGCACCGGCATTGTCAAAAGCCTCTTTTACCTTCGTGATGGCAAT
>JAFZVW010000010.1 GCA_017617635.1 Bacteroidaceae bacterium
AAATAACTGGAAAAACTGGGAATAACAAATATGCAACTTGAAGTGTTAAAATACAAAAAGTCCCTCATTTAGAGGGACTTAGTTCAAATTACTCCAAGTTGTTCAGAGTTGCTTATAAGGCATCATTTGCCCACGCAGAAGTTCTTGAAGATATTCTGCAGGACTTCGTCACTGGTTATTTCGCCGCCGGTGATTTCGGCAAGGTGGTGGATGCAGTGGCGAAGGTCTTCGGCAATTAGGTCTCCGGGGAGGTTGTCGGCAAGAGCCTGCTGAGTGCGCCTGATGTCTTCAATGGCGAGAGTCAAAGCCTGATGGTGGCGTGCATTGGTTACAATGACGTCGTTCTGGCTGATATGCGGGACCTGTGCCTTGTAAATAAGGGCATCGGTAAGCAGTTGCAGGCCTGCTCCGGTCTTGCTGCTGATATGGATGTCCTGGTTCATGACCTGACGGTGATACAGGTATGAGGAATCGGGTAGGGTCAGGTCACATTTGTTCAGTACGCGTATTATTGCAGGCATAGGATGTCCTTCCTCCTCCAGTTCGCTGATGTCGGGGAAAGGTATGCCCTGTTGTGACAGAAGGATGACTATCTGGGCATTGCGTGCAGCACGTATGCTGCGCTCGATTCCCATCTGCTCGATCTTGTCTGTGGTTTTGCGTATGCCTGCCGTATCGATGAAGCGGAAGGTAATGCCTTCGATTTGCACGGTGTCTTCGATCAGGTCGCGTGTGGTACCCTGAATCTCGCTGACAATGGCCTTGTCTTCCTTGAGCAGGGCATTGAGCAGGGTAGACTTGCCTACATTGGGAGCTCCGATAATTGCCACGGGTATGCCGTTCTTGAGTGCATTGCCTGCCTTGAAGCTCTCGGCCAGTGACTGCAGCTTGTCCAGGAGCTGTGAGTTAAGTCTGCATATTTCCGTGCGGTCGGCGAACTGAATGTCTTCGTGATCCGAGAAGTCAAGTTCGAGTTCCAGCAACGAGGTAAGATGCAGAATTTGCAGGCGCAGTTGTTCAAGTTCCTGGCTGAAGCCTCCGCGCATCTGCGACATTGCCATCTGGTGCGTGGCTTTGTTGGTCGATGAGATAAGGTCAGCTACGGCTTCTGCCTGTGTAAGGTCCATCTTGCCGTTGAGGAAGGCGCGTTTGGTAAATTCGCCAGGAGTGGCCATACGACAGCCTCTCCGGCAGAGCAGCTCCAGTATTGTCTGTACAATATAGCGGCTGCCGTGACAGCTGATTTCCACGCAGTCTTCGCCCGTGTAGCTCTTAGGTTCGCGGTAGACGCTGACAACTACGTCATCGACATCGGGAATCCGGACGTAGTGCAGAGTATAGCCCTTGGCATCGGTAATATCCTGGCTGAAGATGCCGTTTGCTATACTGACAGCGTCAGGGCCTGAAATGCGTATGACGGATATAGCACCTCCTGTGGCGGTTGCAGGAGCGCATATTGTTGTCTGTCGTTCCATCGTTAAATACGGTCGAGGACCTTCTGGATGAGTGTGTCGATAGAGTTCTTGTAACCGGTGTTCATCTCCTGGGCATAGCGGTTGGCAATTACCATGCATACGGTAACGGCCTTATGACCCAGTATAGATGCAAGACCTGCCAGGGCAGACGACTCCATCTCGAAGTTGCATATCTTCAGTCCACCGTATCTGAAGGCTTCGACTTTCTTGTTCTGCTCAGGATCCTGGATTTGCATGCGTATCTTACGTCCCTGCGGACCGTAGAAGCCACCTGCGGCAATTGTAATGCCGCGTACCATGTCGTCTGCCGCAATGCGGTCAACCAGTTCGGGATTTGCCGTTGCAACGTACGGGGCACCTTTTATCGGATTCCAGTTCATGTGACGGACAAATGCCGCCTCGAGTTCCAGGTCGCATACGTTGTTGCGCTCGGCATAGTAGTTGAGAAGACCGTCGAAACCGATTGACTTCTGACTGGCGATGAAGGAGCCTATAGGCGTTTCGGGCTGCAGGCCTCCGCAAGTGCCGATTCGTACAAGCGTCAGCTGGCGGAAGTCCGGATTGTCCTCGCGTGTCTCGAAGTTGATGTTGGCAAGTGCATCAAGCTCGTTGACAACGATGTCGATGTTGTCGCAGCCAATGCCGTGGCTCTGACAGGTAATGCGCTTGCCATTGTATGTGCCGGTGATGGTATGGAATTCGCGACTTGATACCTCGTGCTCGATGGTGTCGTAGTGACTTGCTACCGTGTTGACACGTGCAGGATCTCCTACCAGGATAACTTTGTCTGCGAGAAATTGCGGCTGAAGATGCAGATGGAATGCAGAGCCGTCAGCATTGATAATAAGTTCAGATTCTGGGTATTTCATAGTATTTTAGGTTTGAAGTTTAGCGGTTAGCGGTTAGTGGTTAGAGTTTGGAGTTTAGCGTCCTTCGAGGCTACGGATGAGCTTTTCCTGGGACTTGATGGAGTCTTGCAAATTTTCTGTCTGTTTTTCAAGTGGCAGAATCTGCTCCTTCAGCTTCTCCCGTTCCTGAGCATTGCCGTTGTGGTAGGTGGTGCGCAGAATGCTCAGTTTCTTTACAACAGCGTCATGCTCCAGTTTCATCTTTACCCATTTCCCGGCAGCAATCCGGGCATTGTTGTTGCGGAACTGTGAGAATGACGTATAGGTATACCGGTCGTTGACGATGAAATGCAGGTCGCTGGCAGATACAGTGTTTTCGCGTATGCTCCTGGTCATCTGCTGCAGACGTTCGGTCGCATCGCGCAATGCATCTGCATTCGTCTGGGTTTCACGTATTGAATTCAGCTCAGCCAGAGAAACGAGTTTGTCCGCAGGCGTGCTCTCTGCATTGTAGATAACGCGTTCCTCGCCGGGAACAAAGGTGTAGATGCAGACATATCCGGGTGACTGCCTGCGGTCTGTTACAAAGTAGCCGATCCTGTGGTATTCGTCCACCATATACAGGTAGTCGTTGGCAGTAGAGTTGAAGGGCATTCCGATATTCTCGGGTGCAAGAAACTTCTTGGTATCCGGATCATACCTGGTCATGAAGATGTCATAGCCGCCCAAACTCTTGGGGCCCTGAGCGGCATAGTACAACGTCGTGCCGTCGGTAAGCATGAAGGGGTAGTTCTGGTTCTCGTCTCCAGGAAGCCCTTCCAATGGCATTGCTTCGGACCACTTTCCGTCAATCATGTCACATTTGTACAGGCGGAAGTGTCCGGGCTTTGTCTGACGTGCATAGACCAGATGCGACTTCAGTTGCGTCACGAAAGCCGTGTTGTACAGGCTGTCACGTGTGGACAGTGCCGAATCAACGGTCAGAACCTTGCCGCTTTCCATGCTCAGGTTCAGGTGTTCAAGCAACTGTGCACGCGGTACAACCAGCGAGTCAATAATCATTACCTGTTCGACAGCCTTCAGCTTTCTGTTATACAATTCACTCTCCTGAGCTATTGTGCGCAGAAAAGGAATCATGCAAATAATGAATATTGCGATTTTCTTCATAACCAGTCTCTTATCATTAGAAGCCTAATGTATTACTTTGATAGCTTCTCGTGCATTGCAGCAGCTGCACGACGGCCGTCTCCCATAGCCAGGATTACCGTTGCGCCACCGCGGACAATGTCACCTCCGGCATACAACATGGAGTGTGACGACTGCATGTCCTCGCCAACGGCAATCGTGTTCTTGCGGCCAAGTTCCAGACCCTCGACGCTCTTCGGAACCAGGGGGTTGGGGCTTACGCCTACGGCTACTACAACCTGGTCGCAGTCGATGGTGATTCGCTTGCCGGTATCTATTGGCGAACGGCGTCCTGACTCGTCAGGCTCACCTAACTCCATAACAGCCAGTACGGCAGCCTTGACGGCACCGTTCTCGTCTCCGATATATTCAACAGGGTTATGCAGGGTCTTGAACTCGATACCTTCCTCCCTGGCATGCTTGACCTCCTCGGCACGGGCCGGAAGCTCAGCATCCGAACGACGGTAAACCAGTGTTACGTTAGCACCCAGGCGCTTGGCTGTACGTACCGAGTCCATGGCAGTATTGCCGCCACCGACAACCATAACGTTCCTTCCCAGGTTTATGGGCGTGTCTGTCAACGGGTTGGCAGCATCCATCAGGTTCACACGGGTCAGATACTCGTTGGACGACATGATGTTTATCAGGTTCTCACCGGGGATATTCATAAAGTTGGGCAGACCTGCGCCGCTTGCCACGAAGATGCCCTTGAAGCCGTTTGCTTCCAGTTCCTGAATGCTTATGGTCTTGCCTATAATAACGTCTGTCTGGAAATGAACGCCCATTCTGGCCAGATTCTCAATCTCAACATCCACAATGGCGTTAGGCAGACGGAATTCAGGTATTCCGTATTTCAGTACACCGCCAATCTCGTGCAGGGCCTCGAATACATATACATCATATCCCTTCTTGACCATGTCACCTGCAAACGACAGGCCTGCAGGGCCCGAACCTACGACGGCAATCTTGATGCCGTTTGACGGCTCTGTGTCAGGCAGGGACATATTGCCGCTCTGACGCTCGTAGTCGGCAGCAAAGCGCTCCAGATATCCTATGGCAACAGCAGGCTCGTTCATCTTCAGATGTATGCACTTGCTCTCACACTGTTTCTCCTGAGGACATACTCGGCCGCATACGGCAGGCAGGGCAGAGGTGTTCTTCAGAACCTTGGCAGCAGCCAGGAACTGGCCGCGTTCGATGTTCTTGATGAACGACGGAATATTGATATTCACCGGACAGCCCTCAACACAGGTAGGCTTTGCGCAGTCAAGACAACGCTGGGCCTCGGTCATTGCCATCTGCTTTGTCAGGCCTTTGTTCACCTCCTCAAGGCGCGTTGTTGCGCGATACACAGGATCCAGCTCGGGCATTTTGACGCGTTCAATCTGCGTGCGTTCCTTAGCCTTCATCTTCTTGCGCAGTTCGTCACGCCAAGGTGCATTGCGGTCGGTCAGTACATCAATTCCCTCGTCAGTCGGCTCAACGTCCATTGTAACGTCCGTATGTTCCGTTATGCCGTTCTGTACATCCTCGTACATGTGCAGTTCGATGTTCTCCATTTCTTCCTGCTCGGCACGCTTGAAGGTGCTCATGCGCTTGAACATCTCGTCCCAGTCAACCAGGGCGCCGTCAAACTCAGGACCGTCAATACATACAAACTTGGTCTTGCCGCCTATTGTCAGTCGGCATGCACCGCACATACCTGTACCGTCCACCATGATGGTGTTCAGCGAAACATCCGTCGATATGCCGTATTTCTGTGTCATCAGGCAGGAGAACTTCATCATTATCGGAGGACCGATGGCAAAGGCCTTTTCAATATGCTCCTGCTGGCAGAACTTCTCAATGCCCACGGTTACGACACCCTTTTCGCCTTTCGAGCCGTCATCCGTCATTATGATAACCTCGTCTGATGACTCCCTGATTTCGTCCTCCATGATAACAAGGTCGGCAGTACGGCCTGCTATTACGCTCAGCACACGGTTACCGGCAGCCTTCAGACCTCGGATGATGGGTAGCATAGGTGCAGCACCCAAACCGCCACAGGCACAGATTACCGTACCGAAGTTCTCGATATGCGTAGGATTTCCCAGGGGGCCTACCAGGTCGGCAATTGTATCACCCACATTCTTCCGGCAAAGCTTTGTCGACGACATACCCACCATCTGAATGACCAGCGTTATGGTACCTGTCACGGTGTCGGCATCGGCAATTGTCAGCGGCATACGCTCCGAGTGATTGTCAACACGCACAATAACAAAGTTGCCCGGCTTACGCGATTTTGCAATCAGCGGAGCCTCTATCTCCATGCAGAAGACCTTCTCGGAAAACTGCTTCTTTGAAACTATTTTATACATATACTTGTCAATTCGTTTATTTAATCATATCGCAGCCCATATATGGAACCAGCGCAGCAGGAACACGGATGCCGTCCTCCGTCTGGAAGTTTTCCATGATGGAAGCCACGATTCGCGGCAGAGCCAGTGCCGAGCCGTTCAGAGTGTGGCACAGTTCTGTCTTCTTTGTTTCGCTGTTGCGGTAGCGGCACTTCAGGCGGTTGGCCTGGTATGTGTCAAAGTTGCTGACCGACGAAACCTCCAGCCAGCGCTTCTGAGCCTCGCTGTAAACCTCAAAGTCGTAGCATATTGCACTTGTGAACGAAGCGTCGCCGCCACACAGGCGCAGGATGCGGTAGGGCAGTTCCAGCTTCTTCAGCAAACCCTCCACATGCTCCAGCATCTCCTTGTGCGACTCTGCAGAATGCTCAGGCTTGTCAATGCGTACAATCTCTATTTTCGAGAACTCGTGCAAACGGTTCAGACCTCGCACTTCCTTGCCGTACGAACCTGCCTCGCGACGGAAGCACTGGGTGTATGCACAGTTCTTGATTGGCAGATCCTTCTCATCGAGAATTACATCACGGTAGATGTTGGTTACAGGAACTTCTGCCGTAGGAATCAGGTACAGGTCGTCCATCTCGCAGTGGTACATCTGTCCCTCCTTGTCCGGCAGCTGCCCGGTACCGTATCCCGAAGCGGCATTGACAACCGTCGGAGGCATAATCTCGGTATATCCCGACTTGCGTGCCTCGTCCAGGAAGAAGTTTATCAGCGCACGCTGCAGACGGGCTCCCAGTCCCTTGTATACAGGGAAACCGGCACCGGTTATCTTTACACCCAGGTCAAAGTCGATAAGGTCATACTTTCTGGCCAGTTCCCAGTGAGGCAGCCTTGCTGTCCCGACAACAGGATTTGCATCCCAGTTGCCTACGGTATCCACGCCTATCCTGCATTCCTTCAGGTTCGACTTTACTACCCAGTTGTCATCAGCACACGAACCTTCCGGAACTTCGTCGTATGGAATGTTAGGAATAGTGCATAGCTTGGCATTCAGGGCCTGCTCGGCAGCAGCCTTCTTCTGCTCCAGAGCAGCATTTGTCTCCTTCATCGCGGCAACCTGAGCCTTAATGGCTTCTGCCTCGTCCTTCTTGCCCTGCTTCATAAGACCGCCAATCTCAGCAGCCAGTTTCTTTGCATCGGACAGATTCCTGTCCAGCTGTGTCTGAGCTTCACGGCGCTCCTTGTCGATAGCCATCACCTCGGCAATAGCCTCACGGGCACCCTTGAAGCGTTTCTTTTCGAGACCTGAGATAACCCTCTCCGTCTCCTCTGTTATCATTTTCAGTGTTAGCATCTGGTATATCAGTTAAATTTCCGCGCCAAAGATACAAAAAAAGCACAGAATGCCGTGCATCCTGCGCCTTAATTGTTCGTTACCTGGTTTGTTTTTACAGTTTTTTTGCCGAGAAGTTAGTTATACGGCTCTTGAACGCGCCCGTTTCCTCCAACGGGAATACCAATGTGCGGACAACATTGTAAGGCTTCTTGTCGGCAGCCAGCCTCTCGTCATAACCCAGTGTCTCGACCACCTTGCCGTTCACCAGCAGTTGGGTGTACTTGTTCGTACCCTTGATGGTGATATGCTCGTTCCTGCCCGGACGGCCGCTGTACTTGAACGTAAACAGGTATCCGTCACGGCTGAATCCCAGCATGCCGCTTATCGGGTCGGATAGATAGAACTTGGCTCGTCCGCTCTTTGTCAGTACGGCACCGCGACGTTCGTGAGCCCATGTGATGTCAAAGTCAACCTGATAGTCATAGCCTATCTGCTGCAATCCCCGCTTGCCGATATTCGTCGCAGCTGACAGGGCCGGCAGCGAAACCTCCGTTCTTCCCAACTCGTTCACCTCGGGACCTTCGCCCAAAGCCTTCCGCGCCTCGTTCCATTTCCCGTAACCCACTGTGTCATTCACGGCATGCCAGCACTTCTGTGCAATAACCTGCAGGGCAGGGAAGGTGCGGTGATGAATGTCACCCACGCTTATACCGTTGCCGCACACATCATTCCATACGGCAAACATACCGCCCTCAATCTGCGGGTCCTTCTCCTTGAACACCACACCGCCAATGTTTGCAGGCGTCCAGCGCTCGTACAGGAACTTGTCATTCAGATAGTCATAGTAATAGCCGGCAGCAGGTACGATGTAGACGTAGCCGTCAGGGATTGATACAAGTTGGAATCCTGCCTCCTTCATTGCCTTCGGGTTGGCAAAACCGTTATTCCACACGTCCATCAGCACGTTCTTGCTCTTTACAGGGGTGTTGCCCTTGGCATAGGTCAGCGAGCCCCATACTACAGCCTGCTTGCCATAACTTTCCACCAACTTGATAAGATGGTCTGTCATTCCACGGAACAGCTCCACGACATCCTGTTTCTTGTTGCTGTACTCGTCCGTGCCTATATGGACACGGGGACCGCAGAATACAGGATCGGCACCCTCCAGGTATTCAACGAATACACTGTCCACGAACGGCATCACCTCGGGATTCGTCAGATCCAGATGGTCAACACCGAATTCCTCGCACCCCAGGCTCTTGCGGAAGTGTGTAAATGCCAGCGAATGAGCCGGTACGTCAATCTCGGGGATTACCTCGACGCCCATCATGGCACTCTCCTTGATGAATGCGCGGAACTGTGCCTTGGTATAATGGCCGTCACGTGCAGTCAGTTCGGGAAAACGCTCGCTCTCCAGACGGAATGCCGAATACGTCTCGTCCCAGTTATCATGGAAATACTTCTTGAACCCGTTGTCGTTCAGATGCACCTGCAGACAGTTCATCTTATAGTACGACATTGTCCGTACCAGGTTGTACAGGTAATCGAGTGGGATGAATTTGCGTGCAACGTCAATCATGAAACCGCGCAGCTTGTAGTCAGGTCTGTCCTGAATTGTTCCGCAAGGCAGCTGCCTGTTCTGCTCCCTCATCTGCAATACCGTCTGTACGCCCCACAGTACAGCCTGTGGCGTAGCACCCGAGATGATTATGCTCTTTGGCCTGATGTCTATCTTGTAAGCCTCGTCGGCACCTTTGCCCATACTTTGCAGCTTCAGCTCAATGGTTGCCGCAGCCTTCTCGTCCTTGACCGGACGCATCAGGTGCATCGACCTCTTCATGTAATCGGCGGCAACCTTCAGTTCATCCTTACGGGTGGTAACCACGATCTCCCTGGTGTCGGTGTTGAAAGTTCCCTTGGCATTCTTCCATGACTTCAACTGCGGAACAGTAAACGGAGTCTCGGACACACCCTGTGCCACAGCTGCTGTACCAGCGGCTATACACATTACAATCAGTAAGACTAATTTCTTCATTTTCATTGTGTTGTAATTATATCGTTAAACCTTTACTCTTTCTTTTCCTTCCTGCCGCACAAGCGCTTGAATTCACAATACTGGCAAACCCTCTCGTTGTCCGTCTTGACAAACGGAAGGGCAGGATCGAAAATCTTGCGAACAATCACTTCCAGATTCTTCATGAACTCATCCCTGTAATTTCTTATGTCGTCTATAATCTGCAAGTTCGCAGCATTTCCCATCTTCAGCACAGGATTATAATCCTCAGCGCCTGCCTGACTCGCATACAGCAGGGCAGGACGTATGGGCATTGCCGTTCCGGTTCTGTCAAGCACCGACAGAGCATACAGGAACGTCTGCAGATAATACCCGTTGTGGTCCTTATCCTTGAACAGGTCATCCATCTTTGCAGGCGCAGGCTTGCTTGCTCCCGTCTTGTAATCGACAATGCGCAGGACATCCGTACCGTCAGCATCCTTCACGATGTCCAGACGGTCAACACGTCCGCCGGTCTTTACCCTTGCAATTTCCCTCTTGCCGTCCTCGCTGCGTACCGGCAGCATCATGTCAAAGTCCTCTTCGCTGGCCTTTAGTACAAACGGAGTCTGACGGCAGTCATACCTGAGAGTATTCACCACATAGCGTTCCACGACATTCCGTATCAGTATGTTCTCACCCCTGAAGTCCGTAACCTTCGCATCCTCTTTAAACCGCTTGTCCATAAAACCGTTGCGCAGTTTGTCGTCCTGGATGAAAGTCGTCAGCGCCTGCTTGCTGATTATGTTCGTGCCCCCTGTGTGCGAGCATATCTCGTCATAGATATCCTTCATCGTGTTGTGGAATATCGTTCCCATCAACAGCGGGTCAATGCCGTCCTCGGGATCCTCCTCGACCCTCATCCTGCACACGTTCTGCAGGTAGAATTTCATCGGGCAGTCCATGAACCTGTTTATGCTCGACGGAGACAGCGGCTTCGCCTCAGCATTCCTCTGCACGTCATACATCCCGTACAGCCTGTCCATTATCTCAGCGCTCTTTTCCACCTCATCCACCATGCATTCGCTTACCTCCTGCGAAGCCTCAAGGTTCAGCGTACGTATCCGTATGTCAGTTTCCGCCTGCAGCTGACGCAGGAAGCGGCTCATCTCATGATGAACCATTCCGGCAGAATTCTGGTTGAACACAAACGTCACACTCTCGGCTCTCTGTATCAGACGGTAGAAATAATACGCAAACACAGCCACTTTGTGTCGCAGCGTGGTCAGATGATAGCCGATGCGGATTGTATTCGGAATCAGCGAGGCATCGGCACCCGTCTTGGGCAGATAACCCTCACCGACGTTCAGCATCAGTATGTTCCTGAAGTCCAGCGATCGCGTTTCCAGTACACCCATAACCTGCATACCCTCGGCAGGCTCACCATGGAACGGAATGCTTAGCGAACTCAATGCACGGCGCAGCAGACGTCGTATCGTAATACCTTGCAGCTGCAACGGCTCCTCCTTGTCGGTAGCCATTACCATGAACTGCTGAAGGCTGCGGTGCACCAGATATATGCTTTCCGCCATCAGCAGGTCCATACCCTCGTGAGCCACACTCATTACTATCCTGTCCAGCCAGGCAATCAAAGCGGCATTGTCATCGGCATCCACATGCTTCATCCACTCGGCACTGTCCATATACCTTGCAAACGGATGATATTCAATGCTGTTCAGGAAACTGCGACGGAAGCGCTTCCTTCGCACGTCCCAGCCGTCCGTCTGCAATGCCAGCAAGGCACATACCAGACTGAATACCGGCGTGCCCTTCAGCGAATATCCCATCGTTATATTCAGTGCATCGGGCTTGTTATCTGGGATGGCGTGCAGAACACCCTGCAATTGGTTCTCGTCACACAGCACTATCGCTGTCTCCCGTTCCAAGTCGGTCAGGTTCCCGCCCAACCATTCGGGTATATAGCGCGTACCAATACTGTCGGTCGAAGTCGATACAAATGTAAATTCCGTTCTTTCGCGTAGGTTGTCAAGCATTCCTGCATCCGTCAGCCGGTTGGGGAACAGTTTCAGGTTCTCGCGTATGAAGTCGCCTGCCTCGAACCGCTCGTCCTGCACATACATCAAGTCATAATCCCAGTAGAAAACAGCCTGGTTACGCTTTTTCAGGAACTGCATCAATGCCTTGTCCGTCTCGCACAGCATATTGAATCCCACGAAACAGTATTCGGTATCTGCCGGCAGCGTCTCAAGCAAGCTCATGTCCTCCACCACGCTACGCTGTGCAGCACCCTCGTATGGGGCAATACCCTCGGGCATAGCCTTCCTCAACCCGTCATACAGTTGTGGCATCACCTCCCATAGCTGCATAAAGCGCTTCTGCAGTGTTGTGCGGTTGTCGCTGAATGTTCCGAAGAACTGCTGCAAAGCCTCCCGCTGGTTATCCGTCAGGAAATCCAGCTTCTCCATTTCACCCAGCTGGCGTGCATTCAGGAACAGCTCGTGGGCATTGACCAGATGCTTGTCGATATCATCAAAGTCCTGCAGTATCAGCTCGCCCCATCCCCAGAATCGGTCCATACTCTCAACTTTCTCATCCCCCAGCAACCCGCGGTAGATGTTGTACAGACACCTTACGGCAGGTATCGTGTCACACACCGTCATATTTGCAATCGAACCGTACAGCTCACCTATGGTCAGGTAATGCGGAGCCCACATGGCACCCTTTGCCATATCCAGCAGATACTCGTTCATAAACAGGCGCACACGCTTGTTGGGCGAGACAATCACCACCTTCGACATGTCACCGTCGTGACGCTGCATCAGATCCTCAGCCACATATTGCAGAAAAGCCTTCACAGCATTACCTCCTCTACCTTAGCATTCCTTACATACCACAGATAACCGCGTATCTCCCTGCCAGGATATATCTGCCCGAGAAGATACATATAGTCATGTACCTGCCTGCCATATCCTGCATGTTCGTCACCGAACTTGTAATCCACCACCGTAATCACACCGTCACGCATTACCACACGGTCCGGACGGCGGCAGCGAAGCCTGTGCGTGTTTTCCCTTGGATTCAGAATCTCGCACTCGGCAAACACACGGTTCTCCGGGTTAAACCACTCGCGCACTACAGGGTTATCCTCAATCTGCTGCAACTGGGCCTTCAGTTCATCCATCTGTCCGGCATTCACCATACCGTTCATCAACGCTGCTTCCAGCACGCGGCATGTATCATTCCAGTCCCTTATCTGCTCGAGCACATTATGACATATCGTACCCAGTGCACGCTGACTTATGTTCTCCTCGTGCACGATAACGTCGTCCCCCACATTTTCCATACCCGTGAACAGGTCACGCGCTTCGCTGCTCTGCCTGAAATCCATGCGGGGCCTGTAGCTTGTCATCACCGTCTCATGACCCTCGTAGACAGGATTCATGCGGTTGTCGCTGCGTTTCTCCTCGTCAACATTCACCACCGGCACGCCGACATCGACGTGGAAGATACCACCGTCAAACTTCTTCCCGCTGTTCAGCACCTCGTTCAGCAAGTCACCCGTCGTGCTTGACTTATCCCACTTGTTGCGCGTCTCGCACCACATGTACATGTTATGCGAGGCACGTGTCATGGCAACATACAGCGAATTCAGTTCATCCACCCTGCGCTGCAGGTGTTCCTCCTCGTAATGCCTTGCAAAATGACTGTTCTCCATTTGCGCTGACAGCTTTACCGGCAACTTGCCCAGTACGTTCACCTCGCTGTGCTCCCCGTCAGCCTCGCACCACAGTATCGTCTCGTGCAGAGGCGATTCAGCCTCGATACGGAAATCGGCAAACGGCATGAATACCGTATGGAATTCCAGTCCCTTGGACTTGTGTACCGTCAGTATGCGTATGCCGCGTGTCCTTGCCGACGGGATAGGGTTGTGGCACAGGGTTTCGTCCCATGCCTCCAGGAACGAGTGTATGTCACCCGGATTGTCGCGCAGATACTCCGTCACACAGTCAAGCAAGGCAAAATGATAAGCATCCTGCACGTTCAGCTTCTGCAAATCCAGTTCCCGGTATATCTCACCCAGCAATTCATACACAGGCATGCCTGCCAGGTTCCCGATGTTGGTCTTCAGCCACTCTGGCAGCAGTTCCCCGGCATCCCCACGCATCAGCCGGTCGGTGCTTATATCGCTCTTCAGCACCTCGCGGTAATACAGCAGCAGGAATGTCCGCATGGGCACGGGATTCTTCTCCGCATCCGTCACAATCATGCGCAGCACGCATATCATTATCTGCACAAGTGTGCTGTTCTCCAGCAGATAAGCCTCGTCGCTCGACAGCACTATGTCGCCAGGCGCGTTAGCGGCAAAATATTCCAGTATCCTTGTCGCCTGCGAGTTGTATCTCACTATTATCGCCATCTCCTCCAGAGGCAGCCCCTGTGCATGCAGTTTCTCAATCTCGCTGAGCATGCTGTCCATGCGCCATGCCAGTATTTCGTCCTTGTCCCATTTCTCGCCCTTGTCCGCCTCCGCTCCGCAGTATATGTCCAGGCTCACATATCCGCTGTCATCCTTCTTCTCCGGAACCTTCTGCTCAACATCCCCGTAAATGTCCTTCAGGCGGAACCGCGCATCCTTGTCCAGCGCGTCCAGCTTTTCGGCAGCACCTGGGAAGAAGGCGTTGTTGAACTCAATAATATTCCTGTCGCTTCGCCAGTTAGTCTTCAGGGGTCTGTCAACGGGATTCCACTCCTTCATCGTTTCCGCCACATTGCTCAGCAAAGCCCAGTTGCCGCCCCTCCAGCGGTATATGCTCTGCTTTATGTCACCCACCAGCAGGTCGCTTCCACCCAGTGACTGGTTCTCGAACAGAAGCACACGGAAATTGTCCCATTGCATTCCGCTCGTGTCCTGGAACTCGTCAATCATTATGTTACGCAGCACGGTTCCGATTTTCTCGAACACAAATGGGCTGTCCTGACCGTCCACCAGGCGTGACAATAGGGTAGTGGTCTTGCTCAGGGCAAAGCGCTCGTTCTCCTCGTTGATTTCACGCACCTCCTCGTCTATGCGGCAAAGCAACTGCAGCGGATATGTATATTTCAGCGCCAGGGCAGCCGTGTTGCAGTCAGCCTCGGCATCCTTCATCTCCTGCAGGTATGCGTTGAACCTGTCACCCAAGGCAGTCATCACAGCAATCGCCTCCTGATTCTCCCTGCTTGCCTTCTTCAGAGCCGAGGCTCCGTCCTCGAGAAACGCCTGGAAGCCTTTCCCGTCCTGCGTAGCCTTGTTGCTCTTGCCTAGCAGGATATTGTTCACATACGTCAGGGCAGGCAGCTTTCCACACCATTCTGCAATCTCTGCCATGCCCTCGATATCCCCCTTCATCTTCAGCGTCAGTTCCGTAATGCGCTTTTCGCTTTCGTCACGGATTGTGCGCATTGCCCTGCGGAAATCCCTCGCCCTCCTGTCATCCTGTATGGTCGCACGCTCCTCGTCCGTGCGGCTGCTGAAGTCCTCGCAGAATATCTGACCCGAGAACCTCTTGATTCCCTTCGATACATTCCACTTGCCGTCGCTGTCCATCTGCTCGTGGATGTAATCCATCACTATACGCTGCAGTTCACGGTCCTCCTCCAGACGGTCGATCAGACGGTCAACAGCAAGTGCCGCAACCTCGGCATCCCTCAGGTCCACCTGCAGGTTGCTGCTCTGACCCAGCTCACGCGCCAGACAGCGCATCACGCTCAGGAAGAAACTGTCTATCGTCTCGACACGGAAGTGCGAGTAGTCATGCAATATCGCCTTCAATGCCCCTTCACAGCGCGACCTTATCGTCCCGACGTCCAGCTCCTCGCCATGCTCCTTCAGGGCATCCTGCACAGCCTTCAGCGTACTCTCGCTGCTCTGCATTCCCCTCCATATACCATACAGATGCTGTATGATACGGTCCTTCATCTCCGCCGTCGCCTTGTTCGTAAACGTCACAGCCAGCGTATGCATATACTCCTCCTGGGCCCCCTCCATGACCATCAGGCGTATATACTCGGTAGTCAGCGCAAAAGTCTTACCGCTTCCCGCACTCGCCTTGTAAATATGCAAAGATGAATTCCCCATATACAATACTTACGCCTACAAAGATATAAAAAAATCCATATTTCCCTACACATTATCCTTTAAATGTTGTACCTTTGCATAAAATTCTAACCGCTAACCAATAAACAGATATGGCAGCATACTTAGTCGATGATACCCGCAAGGTCACCACACACCGTTTGATTGAAATGAAGCAGCAAGGCAAGAAAATAGCCATGCTTACAGCTTACGACTACACAATGGCACAGATTGTCGATCAGGCAGGTATGGACATCATCCTTGTAGGCGACAGCGCCAGCAACGTAATGGCTGGCAACTGGACAACACTCCCCATCTCCCTCGACCAGATGATATACCACGCCAAGAGTGTAGTGCGCGGTGTCAAGCGCAGCCTTGTAGTATGCGATATGCCATTCGGCACATACCAGGTAAATGTCACCGAGAGCGTCAGCAATGCCATACGCATAATGAAGGAGACGCATGCCGATGCCCTCAAGCTCGAAGGCGGTGTCGAGATACTCCCCCAGATCAAGGCCATCCTCGATGCCGGCATCCCCGTCATGGGACACCTGGGACTTACACCGCAGAGCATAAACAAATTCGGGACATACGCAGTACGCGCCCGCGAGGAAGCCGAGGCACAAAAACTCTTCTCCGATGCCAAGGCATTGCAGGAAGTAGGCTGTTTCGGTATTGTTCTTGAGAAAATCCCCGCAGCACTCTGCAACAAAGTCTGCAACGAACTGCGCATACCCGTTATCGGAATCGGAGCAGGTCCTGCTGACGGACAGGTTCTCGTCATCCACGACATGCTCGGTATGAACCAGGGTTTCTCACCCAAGTTCCTCCGCCGCTATGCCGACCTCTTCACCGTCATGACAGACGCCATCGGCCAGTACATCACCGACGTCAAGTCCTGCGACTTCCCTAGCGAAAGCGAATGCTACTGAGCAGTTTTCTCACCAGCCTTCGGGCAATATAATATTATCTATATTGTGGGCTTTGTCGAATAGGGGCGAGATTTCGTCGTCCGTAAAACCGGCAATGCCGCAACCGATGCGAGTAACCAGGAATGTCAGTTCGGGATGTTCCTTGGCAAATGCTATGAAATCATCTACATAGGGACGTATGGTGTCCACGCCTCCCTGCATCGTGGGAATACCATAGCTTTGACCCTGTAAGCCAACGCCCTGTCCCAGAATGGCACCAAACTTGCGGTAAGCAACATAAGCCGCTCCACCAGCATGCATACCCTTCAGATTGCTGCCAAAGACGAATATCTCGCCCGGCTGCAGTTCTGTAATAAACTCAGGTGTTGTACGTTTCTGTGGCATAACTGTCTTGTTTTCGGTATCACTATCATATATACTGCTGTACATATCAACATCATCGTAATCTTCTTCTGTAATGCTTGATTCGAAGAGACCTGAAGGCTCGGTCTCCATTATCTCCATCATATCCAGATCCATATCATAGTATTTGAGGAAATACGGGGCAATTATTTCTTCCTTCAGCCTCTTGTACTTCTGCGACACGGCAGCAGGCGTCATCCCCATTTTGGCGGCAACTTCCTTGCCCTTGAAGCCCTGAATCAGCAAAAGTTCTATAATCAACCTGTTCTCGCGGCTCATAGGCACACGTTTGCACAGGTCCTCTATTATCCGGTTGAACTGCAGCCGCAGGTTGTCCGTTACATCAAAGGAACATAGATAGTCCTCGAATGTAATGCTGCCGTATTCCCTCCTATACCATTTCAGGGCATCCAGTACTACATAACGGAAACCGTTTATCAGCCAGGTCTTCAGGCTTACCTCGGGCGCACGGTCCTCAAGCGGCTTCCAGTCGTGCTCTATCAGATACAGCGCATATTGGTGAGCCAGCGACATGAAGTCCAGGTTCTCCTTCCCGCTCAGCTGGTACCGCTTGTCAAAAGTATAATAAGCCACCTGACAATACTCGTAAAAGTATTCCCATATTATTTCGGCATCCCCTGTGCGGAAACCCTTTAATATCTTCTCGTCTGACAGTTTTTTATGCCGCATGTTCAAGTTTTTCTGGTACGAAATTAAAAAAAATGTACGAACTCACTTAATTTTTTCCACTAAATAATCTTCTAAATAATAAAGGCACGTCCGAAAATATATAGTTTAACCATTTAAAAAAGAACAATTATGAGCACAAATGATTCAAAGCGAGTTCACAACCTGATTATTGTCGACGAAAGCGGTTCGATGTCCATTATCCGCAAGCAAGCCTTCAGCGGCATGAACGAAACCCTGCAGACAATCCGACAGATGCAGGAAAAGTACCCTAACCAAGAGCAGTTTGTAACTCTCCTCACTTTCGATACAGACCACGCGACCTGGCACTATGACAACGCACCAGCGCCTATGACGAAGGACCTTAGGTGGAAAGACTACAATCCGGGAGGATGTACACCTCTGTATGACGCAATAGGCAAGGGAATATCCAAGGTCAATGCTCAAGTTAGAAACGATGACCACGTACTTGTCACTATCATCACCGACGGCGAGGAAAACAGTTCGCGTGAGTGGACACTAAAGATGGTCAGAAACATGATAGAGAAACTCAAGAAACAGAATTGGACATTCACGCTCATAGGCACCGACAACCTGGATGTTGAGACAATGGCCCACTCCTTTGCAATTGACGAGCATCTTCAGTTTACCGAAGACGAGAAAGGAACCAATCGCATGTTTGTTCGTGAGCGTCGTAGCCGTGAACGCTTCAACTGCTGCTTGGCAGAAGATACACCAATGCCCAAAGGCAAATTCTTCGATGAAGATTAAATAGCTACGATTAAATGAAGTGCGGATTTTTTGATTTATTTCCTGTAAGTACCCGGATTTTAGAAGAAAAATAAATATATTTGTAGGCGTAAAAGGTGGTACATGGACGAATCTGCAAAACAGCTATATATCAATTTCGACGAGTATATCCGTCAGGGTGAGCCAGCACAACGGGAGCGTGCGGATGCTTGGCGCGTGGCTATTGGCTTGCAAGCTGTGGATGGACTGAAAACATCAGAGTATTTGCAAGATACTGCTCGTAGAAACATTGAAGGCGAGATTACCATAGATGAAGCTCGTGAGTTGGTGAAACAATACTATATCAGCAAAACCACTCATGATGAGGATGATGCTGATAAAGAGGAAGCCGACAGAGTTTCCGGCAACATAGCCAAGCTGTTGCAGACGGATGCATTTACCTATAGTGTTGCTGGATTTGCGGCTATACACAGAGCCATTTTTGAAGGTGTGTTTAAACATGCCGGACGCTTCCGCGACTACGACATATCAAAGAAGGAATGGGTGCTGCAATGGGATTCCGTACTCTATGGGCGTTGGCAAGATTTGAAGATGACCATTGAGTATGACCTGGAACAGGAACGCCAGTTTGACTACACAGGATTGGACAAGGGACAGATGATAGAGCATCTTGCACGTTTTGTGGCAGGACTATGGCAGATACATCCTTTCGGAGAGGGTAATACGCGTACGACAGCCGTTTTCACAATCAAGTACCTGCGATATCTCGGATTCAGTGTGAACAACGATCTGTTTGAACGTCACTCGTGGTATTTCCGCAATGCTTTGGTGAGAGCTAACTATCGCAACGTTGTGAAAGGTGTTGAACGGGAACCTCTCTTCCTGATTCGCTTTTTCCGCAATCTGATTCTGGGTGAGGATAATACGCTTAAAAATAGGTATATGATGGTTAATCCCCCTGAGGAGTGGAAGATGCCAGAGAATACCCCGACAAGTACCCCGACAAGTACCCCGACAAGTACCCCGACAAGTACCCCGACAAGTACCCCGACAAGTTTAATTCATACTGACAACAAAAACATCATTAGGTTAGTGAAGGCTTTAGGTGAAGAGCAACTATCCGTCAAAATGATGATGGACAAAATCGGCTTAAAAGATAGGGAGAATTTTCTTGACTATTCTCTAAATCCTTCCTTGAATGAAGGCTTTGTCCGTCTGCTTTATCCAGAATCTCCTCGCCATCCGCGTCAAAAATATCTGCTGACGGTGAAGGGATTGGCATTGTATCACGAAACTGGAAATCAATAATTCCCCCACGTTTATCCGCACTCGCTCATGAAGCCCGTGCGGATTTTTTTTGATTTATTTTCTGCAAGTACCCGGATTTTAGAAGAAAATTAAATATATTTGTATCGAATTCACGTCCTGAGCGCAGGGCGGCAGTAAAATCTTAATAGAAAATATAACAGCATTAGCAGTTATTCGGAGAACATAGAAACGTCAGAAATTTCTAAACTAAGTTGATTACCGATAATTGTGAATGTCTGCGCTTATAGCGTGGACGTCACTTATCTTTCAACTGGGCAATTCTGACGGCCTCTATGTTCGATAAGGAGCGGACACGCTTTTTTTCGTGCATATAGGTCTTGATGTATTAAGCCCAAGGAATTCCGATAAGTGCTTTTGCCAATAGCTATAAGCGCAAGGAATGCAAAAAAAGAGGAGAGTTCTGCCTGTATTGACATCAGGGAGGACAACCTGTTGGCATTGTCGGCAGAGGTGCTTGATACCCTTCTGCGTGACCATACCACGGGTAACAATATCTTCTGGGCTACTCATGACTATGAGGCGTTTGGAAATGCATACGATTACCATTCACAAATTCTGCCAGAATTGATTACTGGTGAGCACGGAATGGTAATTCGACCTCGTGTGCTCAAATCGAAAGAAAAGCAAACAGATAGATCCAAAGATATGGCGGAAGTATTTACGCCATCTTGGGTCTGTAATGCGCAGAATAATCTTGTGGATGAAGCATGGTTTGGCAGAAAAGAAGTCTTCAATGTTGAAGACTCTACAAATCATACTTGGCAAGCCAATTCTGCCAAAATCACATTTCCCAAAGACAAAACTTGGAAAGACTATGTCCGGGCTACTCGTATGGAAATAACTTGTGGCGAGGCACCATATTTGGTCAGTCGCTATGATGCCACAACAGGAGAACCTATACCCATTGAGCAGCGAATAGGCCTACTCGACAGGAAATTGCGTGTCATTAGCGAAAATGTGGATGTCAGCGGCGAATGGCTTGAATGGGCACAAACGGCCTACATGCACACCTATGGTTATGAGTGGCAAGGCGACAATCTCCTTCTTGCTCGCGAGGCCTTGCTTTGGACTTTCATCGAATACTATCAGGCGAAGTTCGGCAAGGCTCCGCTCCTGAAATCCATCAACTATATCGCATACATCATTTCTTGGAACCTTTGGCAAATGGATGGTTTGAAAGGTGTTGTCCCTGACAGTTGCAAGAATGGAGTGATAAAAAAAGTTCAGACGCTTTTTGGCGAAGAAGATGAAGTTGTGAACTGCCTAGGATGTCAGCAAGAGGAAATCCGCAGGCACAATGGCACATATTGTCTCATTCGCGACTGGCCAAATGACAAGAAGAAAATCCGATTCATAGACCTTATCAAATAATACCTATGGCAACATTTGAATCTTCACTGAAATCAAAGCTGATTTATGTTTTTGCCATCAATGATGAGCGGCATAAAGACTGCCTGAAAATTGGTGAAACCACCATCGACGAAGATGATGGAAGCAACCTTTCTCAGAACACAGACGCTTTGAAGGAAGCGGCTCACAAGCGTATTCGCCAATACACCAAGACAGCAGGCATCGCCTATCAGTTGCTATATACAGAGATTAGCATCTTTGTGCAAAGTGGCATGATAATGACCTTCAACGACAAGCAAGTGCACAAAGTTTTGGAGCGAAGCGGCGTCAAAAAGAAAGAATTTGCAGGAGTGAAAGGTGCCGACGAATGGTATTGCTGCGACTTGGAAACTGTGAAGAAAGCTATTGCTGCCGTAAAGAAAGGTGAAACAAGCCTCCATCCCTCAGATGTTACACAAGGGCAGACTCCTATTATATTCCGACCAGAACAGCAGGAAGCCATCGATAAGACTCGCAAACGCTTCAAAAAGGGCGACAAGATGCTTTGGAATGCAAAGATGCGATTTGGTAAGACACTTTCAGCTCTTCAAGTTGTAAAGGAAGAAGGGTTCTCTCGCACCTTAATACTTACTCATCGACCAGTAGTGGATAAGGGCTGGTTCGAGGACTTCGGCAAAATTTTCTACGATAGCAAGAACTACCATTATGGCTCAAAAGGAAATGGGGAAATGTTCAGCAAGCTTGAAAGGATGGCAGCAAAAGGCGAAAAATACATCTATTTCGCTTCCATGCAAGACCTTCGAGGCTCTGAACAGGTAGGTGGAAAGTTTGACAAGAACAATGAGCTGTTCAATGCAAAATGGGACTTAGTGATTGTTGACGAAGCCCACGAAGGCACAAAGACAGAACTGGGACAGAATGTCTTGAAAGAACTCATAAAGCAGGACACGAAAGTCCTGCAACTTTCGGGCACTCCTTTCAATCTCTT
>JAFZVW010000011.1 GCA_017617635.1 Bacteroidaceae bacterium
GCATTCTCTGAACCGTGCGCTTACGGCTGCTGTGCAAAACGGTAGTGTCATCGTAAACAACGGTGTGCTCGCCATCATGGGAGTGGGTACCGTAACGGGTGGTAATACCGTAGGTAACGGCGGTGGTATACTGAACAGGGGAACGCTGACACTGTATGCAGGTGAAATAACAGGAAACAAAGCCGGTGGTTTGGGAGGCGGCGTGTATAACAGCATCGCTAACACAACGACGACGGGCTTCTGGATGACTGGTGGATTGATTTATGGCAACACTGCCGGAAGCTATCCTGCTATAGGCGGCGACGTTACCTTCAATGCTCAAGCTGTCGTACAGATAGATGCTGATGGTAATAAGGTTAGCATTGCGCAGGCTCTTGTTGAATTGGCAGAACTCAACTTTATCAAGCCTATAATGCCTGATTACGATGATTATACCGGCATTGACGATGTTGTGAATGAAGAATTACCTGTGACGAAGAAGGTATTCCGTAACGGTCGCGTTATAATCATGCACAACGGCGCCGTGTATAATACTGCAGGACAGATTGTCAGATGATTAAAGATTAGAACGCGGAGACAGATACTTGTCCCGTAGAAATGGTTGCACCCGGTTGCTGTAAATGGCAATCGGGTGCTGTTTTGTGTATGTAATGGAATAAAAAAAGGGGGAGAAGAGAGTGTTAATCCGTAGGTAAAACTGATTGAATCAGCACGGTAGCATAGGCACTGATGCCTTCTTCACGACCGGTGAAACCGAGTTTTTCTGTAGTGGTAGCCTTGATACTGACATCGTCAGCGTCTATGCCCATACACTCGGCAAGGCATTGCTGCATGGCGGTGATATGCGGTCCTATCTTGGGGCGCTGGGCACAGATAGTGGCATCTATGTTGCCAATATGGTAGCCCTTGCCTGCAATAAGCCCGACGGTACGCCTGAGCAGTATCTTGCTGTCGATACCCTCGAATTCCTTGCCTGTATCGGGAAAATGGTAGCCTATGTCGCGCATATTGGCTGCACCGAGCAGGGCATCGCAAATTGCATGTATCAGCACATCTGCATCACTGTGTCCCAAAAGCCCGTGTGTGTGCTGAATCTTAATGCCTCCGAGCCACAGGTCACGCCCTGCGACCAGCTGATGTACGTCATATCCGAATCCTACGCGTATCTTCATATTGTGTGCGGTTTTATTGTTTGCGTTTCTCGATATACTGCAGCAGGTCTTCCAGTATAATGAACGGAATGTTGAACTGCTGCGCCCTGGATGCGTTATAATAGTCCTCGACTTCCTGCAGTATTTCGCGAGGGAGCGAGGCAGGTACTACGATGCTGTCGGTATCGTCGGCCATTGCATCGTTGGCATAGCCGCCCAGATTGCCTATCTGCTGGCACAGCTGGGGATGGGTTTGGGAAATGACGGGATGGACAAAGATTTCGCGCCCGTAAAGTACGGACATGCTGTCAAGAGCCAATGGCGAGGCAAGGCGCTCGCTTTTGTGTCCTGATATCGAGGCGGGTGTCCAATAGACCTCGTCGCGGTTGAGGTGCAGCTGTTTCTCCACAGTTTCGGGAACCTGGTAATCGCGGTAGTTACCGTCCTGTATTGACTGTATGTCCTGAAGGTACAGAAGGCGGATATTGTAGCCGTCGTGCCTGTACAGGCGATAGTACTCCATAGTGTCCATAGGCGGATTGTCCCCTACCACCAGGAAATGGGTGCTGCGCTGTGGCTTGTCGAAACGTACATCGGCCGCACCGAGGCGCAACAGCGTGCTTTTCATATATTGCCGTCCGCGTGGGAAATCGCCGGCTACCACGACTCTGCGACCCGTGAGGGGGCACGGTACGGATTCGGGTATTTCTGCCTGTGAAAAGAGGTCAAGTTGCTGTGCTGACATTGTAGCTAAATCGTTAATCTCGTATGGACAAAGATACAAAATAATGGATGTATTTGCAAATTATGTTTGGCCAATTATGTTATACGGATGCTTTTTCGTATCTTTGCCGACAGAAATTAAGCACACAATACATCATATACAATATATGGACAAGCAGAAACAAGTTCAAATCCAGTTCAAGCTGGCAGACGTACGCCAGGTTCAGTTCGCAACGCTCTGCAACGAGTGGCCCAAGGGCGAAATGCAGGTAGGAACCCAGATAAATTTCAATGCAGATACCGAGAAGCGGCTGGTACGCTGTCTTGCAAATATCGAATTCAAGATGAATGACATAACGCAGCTGCTGCTGAGCGTAGAGTCGGTATTTGAATTCGAGCGCGAATCGTGGAGTTCCCTGTACGACCTGGCAAGCGACTCGTGGATAATACCCGCAGGCCTGCTGCATCATATTACGGACCTGACCCTGGGTGCCGCACGCGGTATACTGTCGGTACGCACCGAGGATGCCGGCTTCCCGCGCGTCATGCTTCCGCTGGTTGATCCGCGCCAGTTCATGCGCAACAACCTGAGTCTGAAGCGCACAGGGACAACGCCTATAGCAACCACACCACACGGCGAAGCCTGATGTACACGATGACTACTCGGCTGGATGTACATACGCACACGATTGTGAGCGGCCATGCGTTCAGCACCATACAGGAAATGGCACAGCGTGCAGCTGAGCTGAAACTGGACATACTGGGCATTACGGAGCATGCTCCCGGTATACCGGGCACGTGTAACCCCATATATTTCCGCAACATACATGTCATTCCGCGAGAAATGTACGGTGTGCAGCTGTTGCTGGGTGCGGAGCTGAACATACTGGACACGGAAGGAACGCTGGATCTGGACGAAAACTACTACAGAATTCTGGATTTGCGCATTGCAGGCATACATGCCTTGTGCTGGCAGGGCGGCACACGCGAGGAAAACACGCACGGTATGATAAATGCCATTCGCAATCCGTGGACACAGATCATATCGCATCCCGGAGACGGAACGGCCGACTTGTATTTCCCTGACATTGTCCGTGCCGCAGGCGAGGAGAGGACGCTGCTGGAGATTAACAACAGCAGCTTGATTCCGTCGCGCGGAAAACTGGAGGCGGTTGCCAACAACCTGGAAATACTGCGTCTTTGCCGCAAGGAGGGTATTCCGGTTATCCTGGGCAGCGACGCGCATATATCGTTCTCTATTGCCGACTACCAGTACCTGTGGCCCTTGCTTGAGGAGACGGATTTCCCGCAGGAGCTTATCATGAACGACAAGCCGGATGTCTTTCTTTCGTACATTAGCTGATTTCCTGCTGCCTCGCTACTGCATAGCGTGCGGACAGGAACTGGCAGGCGCCGAGGAGCACCTATGCAACTCTTGTCTGTGCAAAATACGTCCTATAGATTGGGCAGAAGCGGGGGACAACCACCTGTTGCGCAAACTGTGGGAGATGCATGACGTAGAGGCAGGCGGCAGTACCTTCTATTACAGACACGAATCGGAGTTCCATAATATCTTTGTCATGCTGAAGTATGCCTCGCGCCCCGATATTGCACGGGACCTGGCACGCAGCACATTTCCGCTGTGGATGGAACGGGGACTGGCTGACGGGGTTGATATGATCATACCGGTTCCTCTTGCGCCCAGGAAACTGTGGCATCGCGGATACAATCAGGCGGAATGGGTTGCCAGGGGTGTGGCTGATGCTTGCAAGTTGCCGTTGAAAACGGACATTCTGGTACGCACCAAGAACAATTCGACACAGACGCACAAGGACCGCGCAAGACGCAAGGAGGCAATGTCGGGGGTATTTGATGTACGCGGAAATGCTGACCTGAACGGTAAGACAATACTGCTGACAGATGACATTATCACGACAGGAAGCACGATTGCCGACTGCATAAGGGCGCTGCGTGAAAAATACCGGGACGTCAGGATCCGTGTCTATTCACTTGGGTGGAGCGGCAAATAGGAAATCCGCCAACAGGGGAAGGTGGTCGCTGAGGCCACCCATGTAATGCTCTCCGCCATAGGTCCTGTGAGGAATTTGCCTGTCGGTGCGGAGCAGGAAGGGAAAACGGCATTCGTGTGCCTTGCCCTGTACCATATTCTTCATCCCCGGGCTGACCAGTATATGATCCAGATAACTCCATATATGGCGGAAATAGTAAGTTCCCGTCTGTCCGCGTAATTTGTTTTTATCCTGTTCGACGATGCTGACAAGACGGCTGCCGGTCATCTTGAATATCCCGTCCCCAGGCTCAGCGTTGAAATCGCCCAAAACAATTATATTGGGATTGATTTGCGTACGTGAAACGGAATCAACCAGTTCCAGCATCGTCCTTACTGCCAGTTCGCGGTTTTGCCGCGATGCTGCGTCGTTGTTGCGGCGGCTGGGGAAATGGACGGCAATGACATGAAGCGTATCTCCTGAAGGCAGGACTCCGGCAGCGTAAAGCAGATCACGTGTCGGACGCAAGCCGTACATGGTACTGGGAACACGCACCCCACGGTAGGAATAGAGCCTGAACTGTTCCTTCCGGTACAGTATCCCGACATCCACGCCACGCTCGTCCTGACTGTCGGTCATGACGTAGCTGTAGTGTGCGCTCCACAGGGCGGTACGCCGTGTCAGGTCGCGCAGTACGGTATCGTTTTCAACCTCCTGAAGCGCTACAACGGCAGGCAGTTCCATTGCAGCAAGTGTCTGCGAGATACTCCTCAGCTTGCGCCAATAGCGGCCGGATGTCCACCGGCGAGGGGCAGACGGCAGGAATTCGAAGTCCTGCTTGCCATAGTCATGGCATGTGTCAAACATGTTTTCGATATTCCATGTTGCAACACGCAGCCTTTGCGCAGGCATTGTCTGGCATAGAATAAGCAGAAGTATGGCAAATGAAAGGTATCTCATTGACGCAAAGTTATGAAAAACTTGAGGCAAGACTGACGATTGTCCCGTTTTTTTTATAATTTTGTGCGGAAATATGTACTTACAATGACTGACAACATCGAACCCAAGGACAGAATCACACATCATCTGAACCAAATGTACCAGAACTGGTTTCTGGATTATGCTTCGTATGTAATACTGGAGCGTGCCGTACCTCATATCGGGGACGGACTGAAGCCGGTACAGCGTCGTATCCTGCATTCGATGAAGCGAATGGATGACGGACGGTACAACAAGGTTGCGAATATTGTAGGTCATACGATGCAGTTCCACCCTCACGGCGATGCCAGTATCAAGGATGCCCTGGTACAGCTGGGACAAAAGGAACTGCTGATTGACTGTCAGGGGAACTGGGGTAACATACTGACTGGCGACGATGCAGCGGCAGGACGTTACATCGAGGCCCGTCTTTCGAAATTTGCCCTGGACATTGCATTCAACCCCAAGACGACGGAATGGAAGAAATCATACGACGGACGAAACAACGAGCCTGTTGCACTGCCTGTCAAGTTCCCGTTGTTGCTTGCACAGGGTGCCGAGGGTATTGCAGTAGGCCTGTCGTGCAAGATTCTGCCTCATAACATCAGCGAAATATGTGATGCTGCGATACAGTATCTGCATAACGAGGAATTTCATCTATACCCTGACTTCCCGACAGGAGGTTCGATAGACGTTTCGCGCTACAATGACGGTCAGCGAGGCGGTACGGTGCGTGTGCGTGCCAAGATAGAGAAGCGCGACAACAAGACTCTGGCAATAACTGAAATACCGTTTGGCAAGACAACGGGTACGGCAAGCAAGCCTTCGACATTCATTGACAGCATTCTGAAGGCTGCCGAGAAGGGCAAGATAAAAGTCCGCAAGGTCGAGGACATGACAGCTGCCAGCGTGGAGATATTGATTCACCTTACTCCGGGTGCCAGCAGCGACAAGACGATAGATGCCCTGTACGCTTGTACTGACTGCGAGGTCAGCATCTCGCCCAACTGCTGCGTAATTGACGAGAGGAAGCCTCAGTTCCTGAGCGTAAGCGATGTGCTGAAGCGCTCGGTTGACAATACTCTGTCGCTGTTGCGCCAGGAACGCCTGATACGCAAGGACGAGCTGATGGAGCAGCTGCACTTTGCATCTCTTGAGCAGATATTCATCGAGGAGCGTATCTACAAGGACAAGAAGTTCGAGAATGCCAAGACTCTGGACGAGGCGTGCGAATGGATTGACGAACGTCTGACGCCGTACTACCCCAAGATGGTGCGCGAGGTGACTAAGGAGGACATCCTGAAGCTGATGGATATCAGGATGGCGCGTATTCTGAAGTTCAACAAGGAAAAGGCCGAGGAGAACATCGTTCGCATCAAGGAGGAGATAAAGCAGATTGACAAGGAACTGGGCAACATGGTCGAGGTGACGTGCGACTGGTTCCGCTTCATAAAGGACAAATATGGCAAAAACCATCCGCGCCTGACTGAGATAAAGAACTTTGACACCATAAGCGCGGCAACAGTCGTAGAGGCTAACGAGAAGCTGTACATCAACCGCGAGGAAGGCTTTATCGGTACAAGTCTGAAAAAGGACGAATTCATCAGCAACTGCTCGGACATTGATGATATAATCATCTTCTACAAAGACGGCACATACAAGGTGACGAAGGTGACCGAGAAACTGTTTGTGGGTGAGACGGAACGCTCGAAAGCAGAGAAACGCAAGGCGGAAATCATACACGTTGCCATTTTCAAGAAGAACGATTCGCGCACCATATACAACGCTGTCTACCATGACGGCAAGAACGGCAATTACTATGTAAAGCGCTTCAACGTGACCAGCATGACGCGTGACAGGGAATATGACCTGACAAAAGGCACTCCTGCATCACGTGTACTGTACTTTACGGCAAATGCCAATGGCGAGGCTGAGGTCATCAAGGTCGTCCTGAAACCGAATCCGAAACTGAAGAAAGTATTCTTCGATTACGACTTTTCACTTCTGGCAATCAAGGGACGTGCCAGCATGGGAAACCTGCTGAGCAAGAACGAGATTGCACGCATAAGCCTGAAGAGCCACGGAAGCAGTACGCTAGGCGGCCGCGAGGTGTGGTTCGATCCTGATGTAAACAGGCTGAACTACGATGAATTGGGAACTTATCTGGGAGAATTCCATAGCGAGGACAAGATTCTGGTAATACTGACCAACGGCGATTTCTATATCACGGGCTTCGATACCAATATCCACTTCGAGGACAATATCCTGCGCATAGAGAAATACGATGCCAACAAGATATGGACGGCTGTGCTGTTTGACAAGGACCAGAACGGTTTTGCCTACATCAAGCGCTTCCCGCTGGACGCTGTTTCAAGACACCAGAACTACCTGGGCGATAATGCCGAGAACGAGTTGCTGCTGCTGACAGACACACCATATCCGCACATACGTGTAACCATGGGTGGAGCAGACGGCTTCCGCGAACCGATGGAAATCGAGGCGGACGAGTTCATCGGTGTCAAGAGCTTCAAGGCAAAGGGCAAGCGTATCACTACCTTCCAGGTAGAATCTGTGGAGGAACTCGAGCCTACAAAGAAGCCTGTGGCGGATGAAGAAAATAATCCGGACCCTGAGAATCAGGAGGATAATTCTCCCGATGTTACGGATCCGGATGAAGGGAAAAGCCAACAGGATGTAGCCGACGAGATGACCGGCCAGCTACACCTGTTCAACTAAAATCAGTAGTTTTCGGCATGCACCTCGAAGTATGACTGCGGGTGTGCACATGTCGGGCAGATTTCGGGTGCCTTGGTACCGACTACGATGTGGCCGCAGTTGCGACATTCCCACACCTTGACCTCACTCTTCTCGAACACCTGCCTGGTTTCTACATTCTTGAGCAATGCACGGTAGCGCTCCTCGTGACGTTTCTCGATCGCAGCAACAAGGCGGAACTTCTCTGCCAGTTCGGCAAAGCCCTCCTGCTCGGCTGTCTTTGCAAAGCCTTCGTACATATCTGTCCACTCGTAGTTCTCACCTGCGGCTGCGGCTGCAAGGTTCTGTGCAGTATCTCCGATACCCTCCAGTTCCTTGAACCACATCTTGGCATGTTCCTTCTCGTTGTTGGCAGTTGCCTCGAATATCGCTGCTATTTGCTCGTATCCGTCCTTCTTTGCGCGTGATGCGAAATAGGAATACTTGTTGCGTGCCTGGCTCTCTCCGGCGAACGCTGCCTCCAGATTCTTCTCTGTCTGGGTACCTGCATACTTGTTTGCCATAATGTTTAAAGTATAATTTATAAATATTGATTATTGATTTGCGATGTAAAAGTAGTATAATTTTGCAATCGTCATAACTGCTACGGGCAAATCTTTTTGCGATACTTCAAATATTATGGGTTTTCTGCTACTATATATTAAATATAACGCTATATTTGTAAGGCATATTCCTTAAACAATAATACTTTGACAAGACCATGAAGATTGAAAAAGTAATGAGCCGGCTCGAGGCTCGTCATCCTGGAGAAAAAGAGTATCTGCAGGCAGTTCATGAGGTGTTGATGTCTATCGAGGACGTCTACAACCGTCATCCTGAGTTTGAAAGAACTCATTTGATTGAGCGCCTTGTTGAACCGGAACGTATCATAACTTTCCGTGTTCCATGGGTAGACGACAAGGGAGAAGTGCAGGTTAATCTGGGTTATCGCGTACAGTTCAACAGTGCAATAGGCCCGTACAAGGGCGGCTTGAGATTCCACGCATCGGTTAACCTGTCGATACTGAAGTTCCTGGGCTTCGAACAGACATTCAAGAATGCCCTGACGACCTTGCCTATGGGCGGCGGCAAAGGTGGAAGTGACTTCTCGCCACGCGGAAAGAGTGATGCGGAAATCATGCGATTCTGCCAGGCTTTCATGAGCGAGCTGTATCGCTACGTAGGTCCCGAAATTGATGTTCCTGCCGGTGACATCGGTGTCGGTGCACGTGAAATCGGATACATGTTTGGCCAGTACAAGAAACTGACACGTGATTTCTCGGGCGTACTGACAGGTAAGAACCTGGAGTACGGAGGCTCGTTGATGCGTCCCGAAGCAACCGGATTCGGCGGCTTGTATTTCGTAAAGGACATGCTTGCAACCAAGGGTCAGACACTGGAAGGCAAGCGCATTGCCATCAGCGGATTCGGCAATGTTGCATGGGGAGCTGCCAAGAAAGCCGTTCAGTTAGGTGCAAAGGTAATTACCATAAGCGGTCCTGACGGCTATATACTGGACGAGGCAGGACTTAATGACGAGAAGATTGAATACATGCTGGAACTGCGTGCATCAGGAAACGACATCTGTCAGCCATACGCGGATCAGTTCCCTGGTTCCAAGTTTGTTGCAGGACGCAAGCCCTGGGAGGTTCCCTGCGATATCGCATTGCCATGTGCGACACAGAACGAACTGGATGGAGAGGATGCAAAGAACCTGATTGCCAACGGTTGTATGTGTGTAGGCGAAATCAGCAATATGGGTTGTACGCCTGAGGCTATCGATGCGTTTATCGGACATAAGATGCTGTATGCACCTGGCAAGGCAGTCAATGCCGGCGGCGTAGCAACAAGCGGTTTGGAAATGAGTCAGAATGCAATGCACCTGTCGTGGAGTGCCGAGGAGGTTGACAAGCGTCTGCACCAGATTATGCACGGCATACACGAACAGTGTATCAGCTACGGTAAGGAACGTGACGGCTATATCAATTACGTGAAGGGAGCAAATATTGCAGGATTCATGAAGGTGGCCCGCGCGATGATGGCTCAGGGAATAGTTTAAGCTATTTCTCGAAATGCTGGTAGTCCTTGACACGCCGCCAGTTACCGCCCCATCTGAAGCCATGCTTCACGAATAACTTGCAACACAGGTCATTCCTGTCAATCATATGTGCCATACGTGTCGAGCGTATGGCATATTTTCTTGCCTCTGCCGTATTGGGGCTTACCTTCACAATACGCCCTCTTGAATCATGCCTGACACATGGATTGTGCAGGGGATTCACATCAACGGCAAGACCTCGCGCATGCTTTGACAATATTCTGCGTCCGCTGACATGTCTGAAGCAGAAGGCGGATGTGTTGTTATTGCGCATGGAAAGTTCGTCATCAGCCTGATAGTTGTCTATCAGCACCATCCGCTCTATCTGATACCTGTTCCTGTAAAGTTCACGGAATATCTCGACCAGGTCATTGGCAATTGCCTGATTGCATACCATCTCGCCACGATATACCTGATTGTCATATCCTACATGCAGAAGCCTAAGATATCTCAAATCGTTACGCGACACGGTACAATTTGCAGGATACGAGCCCCCTTTGCGCATACGCTCGAAAACTGCATCGGGAACAGCATTTATGCTGAAAGATGCTACGACGAACTGCTCCGTAAGCTGTCCGTCGTCAACTTTGGTTCCTGCCTTCCAGTCCTGCGAATGCAATTCAAGGCACAGAACAAGAATAAAAGGCGACAGGAAGAGTTTTCTCATAGAAGCCTAAAGACTGTCCAGATACCTTTTGGCATCCATTGCTGCATGGCATCCGCTTCCTGCAGCACTTATAGCTTGCCGGTAAATTGGATCTGCAACGTCGCCGCAGGCAAATACTCCGGGGATATTGGTCGCGGTAGTCGGGTGCTTGACAATTATATAGCCCTCGTTGTCGCACTCCAGTTCAGGCCTGAAAAGTTCGCTGTTGGGATGATGACCTATAGCCAGGAAAAGTCCTGATATCGCAAGTTTCGAAGTCTGTCCGTCGGTTTCTACTATTGCGCCCTCTACCCCGTCTTCGCCATACAGTCCCCTTACCTGACTCTTCCACAGAATCTCGATATTGTCGGTATTACGTACCTTTTGCTGCATCGCATCGCTGGCACGCAGGACATCGCGTCTGACAATCATATATACCTTATTGCAGAGAGATGCAAGATACTGTGCCTCCTCGCACGCGGTATCACCGCCGCCTACTACGGCGACATCCTTTTTCCTGTAAAAGAATCCGTCACACGTAGCACATGCCGAAACACCCAAGCCTGCATACTTCTTCTCATCGGCAATACCCAGATACTTGGCACTGGCACCTGTAGAGATAATCAGCGTCTGTGTCTCTATTACCTCGGAATCATCTATAGTAACCCTGTGGCACGAAGCTGAATCCCGGGCAAACTCTACTTTAGTCACAACTCCTGCACGGATATCAGTACCAAGACGCTCTGCCTGACGACGCAAGTCATCCATCAACTCGTCACCTGTGATTCCGTCGGGATATCCCGGAAAATTCTCGATTTCGGTCGTCTGAGTCAATTGACCGCCCGGCTGGCTTCCCTCAAAAAGAACTGGACTCAAACCACTGCGTGAAGCATATATCGCTGCCGTATAGCCGGCAGGACCGCTTCCGATAATCAATATCTTTACCTTCATAGTACGCCTGATAAGACTCGAACTTACACGCCTCGCGGCACCAGATCCTAAGTCTGGCGTGTCTACCAATTCCACCACAAGCGCATGGTTTACACACGCAAAGATAAAACTATTATCTGATACGACCAAAAATTGGAATATTTAATTTCAATATAAACACAGAAAACCCTCTAGTCTTTCGGACTAAAGGGCTTCTTCGTTAAAAACAGCGGCCAATGACGCCAAGCGTCGCTAACCACCCTCTTAAACTTTATTATTAAGAAAGGTGGATACTCTTTTATTAAGAGAACGTTCGTAAAGACGACCATGCCCTGCTGCCCGGTGTTGCCCATGCGGGACGGGCAAATGCAGGGCAGGGAGTATTAAGAAGGTCGGCGAAGCCAACATGGTACTTTCTTATTAAGAGAGTTAGGGGCTTTCTTAGTAAGAAA
Organism: Bacteroidaceae bacterium; assembly: GCA_017617635.1. Lineage (GTDB taxonomy): Bacteria > Bacteroidota > Bacteroidia > Bacteroidales > Bacteroidaceae > Physcousia. The sequence goes on from JAFZVW010000011.1 coordinate 11,742, forward strand.
GTTTCGACCCCAACAGAAACGAGTTTACTAATCCTAATACCGTTGCTATTTTAACCCTTTTACAGTTACTATATCAAGCCTTTTAGAATTAGTGGGTAAGTGTATTAGACTTACTGGTTAACTGTATTATAGTTAGTGGGTAACTCTAAATCCCATATTTTTCACTGAAAACTTGCATCATATATAAATAATTTCGTAATTTTACCGCACACCAAGCCAGTCACAATGTGGCAAGGCGGGTTGTACTATCTTAATGGAAACCTGAGGCTGAGAACCCCGTTTGTAAGGACAGCCAAGGGGAAAAGGACGTTTTCTAACGTTACCTGTCTGTGCAGTCAAACTTCGCAAATTTGAATCTAAGTACAGCGGTAATGCAACGAAGCGTCTGCGTGGGTGCATTATATCCAACAAATATAATCACTCGGCGTGGGCTGGCTTGCGTTGCTTATCCTTACTTAGAGGCAATGCGAAGGCCTGAGATCAGGGATGGGCAGAAGTAGAAACTCCCACGTCTTTTTTATTTCCATTTACCTAATGCGAATTACTAATCGTTGAATTCGGGAGTCTGGAGGCACTATTCTTTTTAATATGAACAGAATCGTACTTATTGGCAATGGCTTTGACTTGGCTCACGGGCTAAAGACAAGTTATAAAGATTTTATCGATTGGTACTTGAATGAGAAAGAAGATACCTCTGGCATTTTATATAAAAGTCTTATTAAGAACTATGACTTATATGTTACTTATATGAGCAAAAAGCAGATAGAAGAGTGCATGAGGGAGTTTTGTACTTTTTTAAATACTATTCGCAAAAGAGTGGGAGCTATTGGCTGGGTTGACGTTGAGGATGAGTATTACACTTTACTTCTTCAATTGGCTTTTCATAATTCACCCAAATCGAAAAAGCTGAATCCCAAGATTCTTAATATCCAAATGAATCATTTGAAGGATATGCTGATAGAATACCTTAAGATGGAGGAACAAAAAGAAGTTGAAATTATACATTCTATCAAGGATAAATATATATGCCGATAAAAAGGAATGAAATAGTTGTGGAATATTCTAATTCATCGAATAACTGTAATTCTGATAATATAATGTCAGACAATGTCATGTTGCTGAACTTTAATTATACTAAGACAGCACGTAAATATGTTGCTCCAGAATCAGATAATCATATACATGGATGTTTGGATAATCCAGAAAGTGTGATATTCGGATACGGGGATGAATTAGATAGTGAGTTTGAAAAACTTAAGAACTTGAATGATAACGAATGCCTGCGAAACGTGAAATCTATTAGATACTTAGAGGCGGATGATTATCGTAAGATGTTGGCATTTATTGAGTCTGGACCTTTTCAGGTTTGCATTATGGGACACTCATGTGGCAATTCTGATCGCACATTACTGAATACGCTCTTCGAACATAAGAATTGCGTTTCTATCAAACCATATTATTACAAGAAAGAAGAAGGGACGGACAATTATCTTGAGCTTGTGCAAAATATTTACAGAAACTTTACTGATATGAAGTTAATGCGTGATCGAGTTGTGAACAAGATGTTTTGTGAACCTCTTGTTTAATTAGTGAGTATAAAATACGTATTAAATTGAATAGCAATTATGAAAAGAATCACATTTTTATTTGTAATAATCAGCATAGCTATAAGTTGCGGTTTTGCTCATATAAAATTGGAAAGAGAATATGATTATGTTGGCTCAGAGACAAATGCTGCAGGATTAAGAGTCGTTGGAATAAAAGATTATATAAGAGACACATATTATCCTAATACAGCTTATTATAGATCGGCTGCATATATTGATGGATATGGTTGTATAGATAAATCTGGCAATGAGGTTGTTCCCCTGATTTACGCAGAAATAAAAACAAGCAAGGAATGGGATTTTATTGTTGTGAAGAAATTAAACATCTCAAATAATCGGGTAGATAGATATGATTATGGTATATTGTCAGAAGATGGACAGAAAACAATTGCTCCAATAAAATATAAACAAATTAGCAATATAAAACTCAAGCCAAATACTAAAGAAATGCAATATGCAATAGTTATGACTCATAAAGGCTTATTGGGTTTTATAAACAATCGGGGTGAAGAAATTGTACCTCCAATATACCATAAAATTGAGCAGAGGGATCGGGACTATTTTAAAGTTCAGCAAAATGGCAAATGGGGATTATTATTATGCAAAGGAAATATAAATTGTCAATTTCAGGAAATTGTCCCACCTAAATATGATGACTTATACTTGGCGGATAATTACAATTATTGTTTTGCTGTCCTTAAAAATGAAGTTTGGGGGGTTATAGATTATAAAGGCAACGAAATAATTTCTCCACAATATGCTAAATTTCATGGTGGAGCGAGAGACGTATTAATTGCAAAGAAAGGAATCTATAGTTATGAAGGTTGGGGAGTTATTGATATTAATAATAATGTGATTGTACCTTTTGAATATGACGATATATTCAATTTTAATGGATGGTCTATGTGGGCAGAAAAAGAGATAAAAGGAAAAACATATTATACGCTTTTAGATAGGAACGGTAATATATTACTTCCACCAAAGAGAGACCAACCCTATCTCTTTAATTATCATCATTCCGTGAATGAAGGCCATATTCAATGCTTTTTTAAAAATGGACATTTTGATTATTATGCTGATAATGGAAAAAAATGCAAAACTGAAGATGAAGCTAAGCTAATAAATAAAGCTTTAAGGGATAATTACGATGCAGAGCACAGGAAAAAGGAAGTAGATGAAAAAACACTGCCAATCATTGACTGGTCTGACTTTGAAACTACGTCTACTGCTCAAGATTATCAACTTAAGATATGTATTAAGTCTGATTTGAAGATAGAGGATGTGACAATAACTATCAATGGCACTCAGGAGAAGGGCATTAAGACTGTCAACAGCAGTGATTATGACTTAACCATCAATCGCACATTAACGCTTAACGAAGGAACAAATATTGTTAAGGTGAGTGTTACTAATGCCGCAGGAACAACGCAAGAAGAAAGAACCATTGTCTATCGTCCACAGGGCGGAGAACTACCAATCATTGAGTGGCTTGATTTTGCTTCTACAGCCAACAAGAAAGAATACCTGATAAAGCTGGGCGTCAAGTCAAAGACGAAGGTGGAGGAAGTGAATGTAACAGTGAATGGTGCTCTGACTCGTGGCATAAAGACTGTACAGACCGATGACTACGATTTGACGGTAGATAGGACTCTGACTCTTAGTGAAGGAGTTAACCGGATTGTGGTGAGTGTTCGCAATGGGGATGGCATTGCAACATCTGAAAAAGTGATTACCTATCAGGGAATCAATCCTGCCCCCGTATTCAAGGACAAACGTATAGCCTTTGTTGTAGGCAATTCACACTATAGCAATTCAGAAATGAATCTGACAAATCCTGAGAACGATGCAAAGGATGTGGCAGAGAAACTAAAGGGACTTGGCTTTGAAGTGGTTTTGAAGCTTGATGCCACACTGGAAACGATGGATAAAGAATTGTCTTTGTTCAAGGAAAAGGCCAAAGACTATGATGTGGCCATGTTCTACTATGCTGGTCATGGCATACAGAACAAAGGCGTGAATTACATCATCCCAACCAATATTGACAATCTGGCAGAAGACAACTTGAAATATAAGTGTGTAAACATGGAAAGAGTTTTGGATGCGATGGAGGATTCACAATGCAAGTTGAAGATAGTTATTCTTGATGCATGTAGGAATGATCCTGTATCTCGCAAATGGCACAGAAGTGCGGGAACACGTGGACTTTCTATCATGAATGCCCCAACAGGAACTATCATATCGTTCTCGACATCACCAGGCAGTACGGCACTTGATGGTACAGGGCGTAATAGTCCATACACTCAGGCATTCCTCAATACGCTTGATATGCCCAATCTTGATGTGTTCCATTTCTTCCAAAAAGTGGGTGCCAGCGTTCTGAATATGACTCAAAAAGCCCAGAATCCTTGGCTGTCAGTATCATTTACTGGTGATTTCTATTTTAATAAGCAATAATATGAAAACTATGATTAAAAACAGATTATATATTTTGGCATTGATGATGGTTGCTAGCATATCAGTTAATGCACAAAGACAACAAGGATTAGGCTGTGTATATAAATCAGAAGTAGATGGTAAAGTACCACTTCGTCCCCAACTGATGACTCGTGACTATATGGTTTTGCCAAAGGCATATTCACTGAAGAAATATTGTCCAACACCAAAATCACAAGGACCACACGGTACGTGTACAGCATGGTCAACAACTTATGCTGCAAGAACAATGTGTGAGGCTATAAGCAACGGATGGACTAATAAAGATACTATTACGAAAGAGGCTTTCTCTCCTATCTTTATATATAAGCAATTAAATCGGGAGCCCGAATGTCAAAATGGCACATCAATAGCAGAAGCCTTGTGGCTTTTGAAAAGTAAGGGTGCGCCTAAATTACGTTCGTTTGATGTGCTTTGTGCAGATTATATCCCCAATAACCTTTATACCGAAGCATCTAATTACAAGATTGATGATTATACGGCTTTATTTAATATTTTTTCAGGTTATGTGCCTGACAAGATTTCATCAGTAAAGAAAGCATTGGCAGAAAATCACCCTGTCGTTATAGCTATGGACGTTTGTGAGTCCTTCGACATTTATAATGGTGGTGACTTATGGAATGGAGTGAAAGGCGTGGATTGTGGTGGACATGCCATGTGCGTAATTGGCTATGATGATGACAAATATGGTGGTGCGTTTGAAATCATGAATAGTTGGGGAACATGGTGGGCTGATAGTGGATATGTTTGGATAAAGTATGAAGACTTTCGGGAAAGTGTGTACTACGCATATGACATTTATTGGTAGTGTAAGCTGAACTGTGTCAAGGCTCTGTTCCTTATATCTTAAACCTCAGATGGGAGACGTGATTTATAATCGCGTTTTCCAGATGAGGAGTTTTCCTGGTTGCAAAGTTACATAATTTCATACCTGTCACCAAA
>JAFZVW010000012.1 GCA_017617635.1 Bacteroidaceae bacterium
TCCTGCCAGCCGTTTATGCTAATCTTGCCGTTGCGTACGTCAGCACCCAGAACCAGCCGCTCTGCACCGAATTTCCCTATCCACGACATAACCTTGTCAGGATCTGTCACGGCAATGCTGCCTGCGGTAACCATGCTTGCACCTGCTTCGAAGGTCTTCTCCAGGTCTTCGTCAGTCTTCACGCCGCCGCCAAAGTCCACAGTCAGGTTGGTTGCCGATGTTATGGCCTTCAGTGCATCCAGGTTCACCACATGCCTGCTCTTTGCCCCGTCCAGGTCAACGACGTGCAGACGGCGGAACCCCAGCTGCTGAAAACGCACAGCCATCTCCACAGGATCGCCATACACCTTCTTGGTGTCATAGTCACCCTTGGTCAGGCGCACACATTTACCTTCGATTATGTCTATGGCAGGTATCAGCTCGATCATTTTGGTAGTTCCAGGTTTGTTAAATGGTTGTTAAATTGTTGTCAAATGGTGGTTAAAAAGTTGTTCAATATACGTTCTCCTACGCTGCCGCTCTTTTCCGGGTGGAACTGCGTGGAGTAGAAGTTGTCCTTGTTCAGTGCCGCACTATACGGCAGGATATATTCGCAGGTTGCAATCGTATAGGGCGACTCAGGTACATAGAAACTGTGCACGTTGTAGATGAACTCGCCATCGTTCACACCGTCAAACAACGGTGTCTTCAGGTTGTGTATGCTGTTCCATCCCATCTGCGGAACCTTGTCCTCGTGCCTCTGCGGCTGGAAGCGCAATACCTCCATCGGGAAGATTCCCAGACAATCCGTATTACCCTCCTCGCTGTGGCTGCACATCAGCTGCTGACCTATGCAAATACCCAGCACCGGTTGTCTAAGAGAGCAGATAACCCTGTCAAGCCCACGCTCCCTCAGGTATGCCATAGCCGTTGCCGCCTCGCCCTGACCGGGGAACAGCACGCGGTCAGCCTTGCGTAGTGCCTCGGCATCGTCCGTCAGCACAGACTCAACACCCAGGCGGTTCAGTGCATTCAGCACCGAGCGTATATTACCTGCATTATATTTTACGACTGCAATCATCAGTTTCTTGTCAGATACAATTTATGTGTTATACAACCCGGCAGTTCCTCCTCGTAATGAGTAACCATCACCATAGTCTTCACAGGGTTCGAGCAGAAACGGTCTATTATCCCCTTCACCATCTGACGGTTCTTCAGATCCAACCCATGCATCGGCTCGTCCAGAATCAGCAGCTCAGGGTCCTTGACAAACGCACGTGCCAGCAGACACAGACGCTGTTCGCCGCTGGACAGCTTCAGGAAAGTGCGGTCGGCAATCCCGTCAATGCCAAAGGTCTTCATCCACGACAGGCACTGCTGCTTTTCCTCAGCTTTCGGCCGGTGGTACAGGCCAATGCTGTCGCTCAATCCGCTTGCCAAGATGTCTATTGCCGGAATGTCCTTCATATACGCCCGATGCATCTCAGGGCTTACATATCCGATATGCTTCTTTATATCCCAGATACTTTCGCCCGAGCCGCGCCGACGGCCGAACAGTTCGATATTGCAGGCGTATGCCTGAGGATTGTCGGCACATACCAGCGACAGCAAAGTCGATTTTCCCGAACCGTTTTCACCGCTCAATGCCCAATGCTCACCCTGTCGCACAGTCCAGTTCAGGTCCTTCAGAATAGTCCTCTCGCCGTATCTGATTGTCACATCATGGAAATCCAGAATCTTGGAACTACTTGGAACAACCATGGAACCACAATTTAACAACCTGGAACCACCTGGAACAACTATTGAACCATCTGGAACAACTATGGAACCACCCTTGAACTCCTCCCTGGTGACCTTAGGCATGACCTCCATGTCCCTAACCTCTATGACGTGAGTGATGAACGCCGGTATGTCATCATACTTGCTCAGCACCAGAATGACCAGCAGGTTAATTTCCCGGGTTATCTTTTCCAGGAAATCCTGCAGCAGCAATCGCATCTTCGCATCAAGCCCTATGAACGGATTGTCCATTATCAGCACCCTGGGGTTTGTCAGCAAGGTCTTTATCAGCTGGAACTTGCGCAACTCACCGCTCGACAGGGTTACGATGTACTTGTCCAGTAGCGAATCCAGCCCGAATGTATCATACAGTTCCCTGCGCAAGCCTTCGCGCTGCTCGGGGATGCCGTCCAGCAGTTCGCCGACGGTAGGCATGTCGTCCTCGATGGTATGGCGGTTCCAGCGCTGCTGCAGATAATACTGGCCATACTGGTCACCATAGCAGTCGCGGAACGTAATGTATTTGATTTGTTCGCTTACCAGACGCTTTACGCCAGTCACCTCGTCAACCTTGCGTATCCGGGTTTCAAAGTCGAACTGCACTTCGTTCTGCAGCAGGGGATAATGCTGTGTCAGGATTTCAACCAGACGGCTCTTGCCCGCAGCGTTGTCACCGCAAATGGCAATCTGCTCGCCATCCCTGATTTCCAGGTTGACAGGCATGGCCATTCTCCATGCAGGATTTCGGACTATTCCGTTTTCAATCTTTATCATCTGTCTCCAGGTTCCTGACTATATTTTACCCTGTTTGCGTGCCAGTTCCTTCCAGCTTGTATGCTTCGCTTCCGACTGCGGACGGCTCATCTGCAGAAAGTGGCAGAATGCAGCACCCAGCGCATCCGTTGCGTCCAGGAATTTTCCCAGCTCCTCCTTGTCCAGTTTCAGCATCCTGCGCAGCATGTCAGCAACCTGCTCTTTGCTTGCATTGCCGTTACCCGTGATGGCCATCTTGATTTTCGTCGGAGCATATTCCGTAATCGGCACCTGCCGCTCAATTGCAGCCGCCATTGCCACCCCCTGGGCACGTCCCAGTTTCAGCATCGACTGCACATTCTTGCCAAAGAACGGAGCCTCGATTGCCATCTCGTCAGGATGGTACGAATCGATAATGCCGATAATACGTTCGAAGATATGCCCCAGCTTCAGGTAGTGGTCGCCAAACTTGCGTAAATCGATAATACCCAGAGCCAGCATCTCGGCCTTGCGCCCCAAAACACGCAAAACACCGTAACCCATCACATTCGTTCCGGGGTCGACACCGAGTATTATTTTTTCAGTAGCAGGGGTCACGCCTCTTTCAGCAGTATTACTCCGTCATCGTACCTTCCAGTGTCAGACGCACAACCTCGTTCCTGGCATTCGAACGGATGGTTATCGTCTTCAGGAAATGCCCCGCAATCTTGTCGGTGCCGTCGTATGTAACATCTATCACACCACTCTCACCCGGCTTGATCGGCTGCTTGCTGTAGTTAGGCACAGTACAGCCGCACGAGGCGATGGCCTGGTTGATAATCAGCGGAGCGCTGCCGACATTGGTAAATGTATATTTGCACTTGCGTACAGGACTGCTGCTGGGGAACTTGCCCAGGTTGACGCGCAGCGTGTCGAATTTTATCTCAGCATAGTTCTCGGCACCGGCACCGGTAACCTTTACCTCGCTCCTCACCGTCTTCTGCTTCTGAATCTGAGCCTGTACGCCCACCGACACACACAGTGCCATACACAATACAATTAATGTCCTTTTCATACACATAATATATAATTTTGCGCCCAAAGGTACGAAAAATTACCCACACCATGCTAAAAATACATCATAAAAAACGTTATATCTCAAGCGAAATGCATATCTTTACAACGAAAACCTAAAAACAATTATCTATGATTATCGACAGTGTAAGCCGTTTGGGATTCTATGTACCCATGAATCCGCTTTTTGAACATGTTGTAAAGTTTCTCGCCGAGACAGACCTATCGTCATTGACCCCCGGACGTCACGACATATACGGCGACAAGGTATATGTCAACGTATGCACCCCCGATGCAAAGACAGCAGAGGATGCCGTAATGGAATCACACCGACAGATGATAGACATCCACGTTCCCATCACGGCACCCGAGAAGCAAGGCTTCCTTCCCGCTGATGCAGTATCACAGCAGTCATACGACCAGGCAGGCGACTACAGCATCCACCCCGATGCCCCATCCACCTACTACACACTGCCCATAGGTCAGATGGCCATCCACTTCCCCCGCGAAGGCCACTCGCCAGCAATCTCGCCGAGCCCCTTCAAGAAAGCCATCTTCAAGGTCTACATGGGAGAGTGAGGTGCGAGTACTACATATCAAGCGGTTAGCGATTATTCCCCATTCGCCATTATCGTCAATATCGTAGTTATGTCACCAATCTCTATCTCTCCGTTCTGGTTTGCATCGGCAGCTTTGTTGTTATAACCCGTAGCATCAGGATTGGCCATTAAGGACAGTACGGACGTAATGTCACCGATTTCAACTGTGCCGTTGTTGTTTGCATCGCCAAGGAGGTAAGCAGTATCCTCAATTGGCAGGATTGTGCCAAAGTCTTTCCATACATCAGCAGATTTGTAATCGTCAAGAGCAGATGCAGGTACATACAGGGTTGCAGAGCCTATGTCAGTATTGGCAAATGCATAGGGAGAAGTTTCAGGGACCTGTTCTTCCATGCAATACACTTCCTTGAGATTTGAGCAGTCTCCAAAAGCATAATCGCCAATACTTGTCACACTATTACCAATTGTGGCAGATTTCAGTCGGCAGGAGATGTTGTCAGTGCTTATTGCTCTGCCGCCAATTGTGAGGGATTTCAAACCTGTACAGCCAGAGAAAGCATGTTCTCCGATGGTTGTCACGCTGCTGGGAAGGTTTAGTGAGGTCAGACCCGTGCAACCAGTGAAAGTATATTCTCCGATGTTTGTCACGCTACTGGGAATATAAATAGACCTCAGGTTAGTACAATCAGAGAAAACTCTACCTTCAATGTTGATGACACCAAAGAGAATAGTGACATACGCAAGACTTGAACAACCATCGAATGCTCTATACCCTATGCTGGTCACACTGCTAGGAATAGTGATTGAAGTAAGCGCAGTGCACTCACTGAATGCTTCTCGTGCAATGCTGGTTACGCCATCCATAATAAACACAGACGATAGATTATAACATCTCTCGAAAGCCTCCTTGCCGATACTGTTAACTCTGTAGGGAATGGTTACTGACGTCAGTCCAGATTGAGAAAAAGCGTTTCTGTCTATAATTGTCACACTTTCGGGGATTGTGATAGATGTAAGACCTGTGCAATCTTGGAAAGCAGATCGTCCGATATAGGTAATGTTATTTCCCATGGATACAGACGATAATCCTGTACATTTATTAAAAGCATCTTCTTCGATACTGGTGACACTGTTTGGAATTTTGACGGATACCACCCCCCGGCACTTACGGAATGCGTCTTCACCTATGCTGCTTACAGTGTAAGAATGAACGCCGTATGTAGCGGTAGAAGGGATTTTCACTTCTCCAGAATAAGAATAATTTGTGGAACCATCATTATCATAATTATTTCTATCCTGTGTTACGCTAACACTGGTTCCGTCGGGATTTATGTTGTAGTAAATACCGTCTACTTCAAAATCATAGGCATTAACTACTAGTGGCATCAGCAAAGCCAACAGAACGAAAAGTAAAGTCTTATTCATACGTGATAGTATTTAAAAATGATTAACTGTTGTTTCTAAAAGGGATACAAAAAAAACGTGGACTTCATTCGTCTACGTTTTCTGAGGTATCGCCAAACACCCAATGTTGGTAGTGTAAGCTGAACTGTGTCAAGGCTCTGTTCCTTATATCTTAAACCTCAGATGGGAGACGTGATTTATAATCGCGTTTTCCAGATGAGGAGTTTTCCTGGTTGCAAAGTTACATAATTTCATACCTGTCACCAAA